>DAITOH010000001.1:0-16792 GCA_036834225.1 Thiobacillaceae bacterium
TTGCGACGGACTGAACCTGGACGCGATCTTCGAGCCCGTGCGTGCGTGAGCTAGGAGCCTGTCGGACTTGAAGAATCGAAGCGAAAATTCGCCCGAGCGAGGACAGTTTTTGACGATTTCGCCGGGCAATAGTCGAACTATTGCCCAAGAAAGCGGCAAAAAATGGACCGCTCTGGCGGATTTGCAGCCGATTTCCTTCAAGTCCGACAGGCTCCTAAGCCATCACGTCGTGCGCGCCGGCGAATGTACAAGAGCGTCGCCGTTCAGACTTCGATATCCACCGCTAAACCCGCACCGACCGTTCCGTCATTGCGATGACGACGATCCCAACCGGTGCGCGTGTCGAGCAGGACAGGCTGTTGGGACGTGCGCCGGTCACTGCGGCGCCGCTCTTCTTCCAATTGCACGCTCTTGACGTTGGCCTGCGGATCACCTTGGGTTAAGCCAGTGTCTGCCCTGGGCCTTTTTTTCGGCGGGATGATCATGGGGGGCAGCGTGCGCGCACGGACGAAGCGGGCCGGCGTGATCGGTGGCCGTTCCCGGATCTCGTATAGATCCTCGGCGGGCGGCGGTGGGGGCGATGGCAATACCGGAAGACGCATGGCATGACCTCACATGAACCTGGATACGAAACAGACCTCTGAACACGTTATCGGTTTCCCGGACCAAAACATGAAGGGGTGTTGCGAGTCCCTCGGTCGCCAGGTCACGGCAGCCGCCTCTGGGTGCATGCCCGCCGTTGCGGTCCGCGCCCATGCCGGCTCATCCTGGCAATTTACCCAAGCCCATCGCGAGCCGGCGACCCCATGGCCGCAATGAGGAATCGGTCACAACAGGTCCTGCAGCGAATCGACCCGATAGGTGGACACGGGTCCCCCGGGGTGTCACCTGTCGGCGAGACACCGCCCAGGACCAAGTCAGGAGATGTCCGAGAGCCCGATCATCATGCCAATGTCATCCTTTATATTACGCGTGCGTAATTGGCCAAACTGCCATGACCAGAGCCACTGTCCGCCACTGCCGGCGATTCCTGCCGGTCATGATCGTCCTTTGGGCCTTGGCCGCCGCCCCCGCCCAGGTGTTCGCCGGCGCCGCTAGCGCAAATTTCGCTGCGTGGCTGGAGGGCGTGCGCAAGGAGGCCTTAGGTCGCGGCATCAGTCCGGGAACCCTGGACCGGGTCCTGACCGGCCTGCAGCCGATCCCCAGAGTGATCGAACTAGACCAGCGCCAGCCGGAGTTCGTCGAAGCTTTTCTCGACTATCTCGACCGTCGCGTCACCCCTACCCGCATCGAAGAGGGTCGCAGGCAGCTCCAGCAGCAACACGCCCTGTTGACGGAAATCAAAAGCCGCTATGGCATTCCGCCCCACATCCTGGTCGCACTCTGGGGCCTGGAGACCAACTACGGTGGCTACCTGGGTGACTATCCCGTTCCCGCTGCCCTGGCCACCCTAGCCTTCGGCTCGCGGCGCAGCCAGTTCTTCCGCGAGCAGCTGTTCGATGCCCTGGCCATACTCGAGGCCGGTCACGTCACCCCGGAGGCGATGCGGGGTTCCTGGGCCGGTGCCATGGGTCATCTGCAATTCATGCCCTCCACGTTTATCGGCTATGCAGTGGATGCAGACGGCGACGGCCGCAAAGATCTCTGGCGCTCCCTGCCCGACGCCTTCGCCTCTGCCGCCAACTACCTAAGACGGCTGGGCTGGCGGGGCGGCGAGCTGTGGGGGCGTGAGGTGCGTCTGCCCGAGCACTTCGACTGGGAGCTGGCGCGCCTGGACCTGACCAAGCCGGTCAGTGCCTGGTCGGCCATGGGGGTGAGGCAGGCCGACGGCAGCCCCCTGCCCCGCTCGGAACTTGCTGGCGCCATCGTCATGCCCCAGGGTCACAAGGGCCCCGCCTTCCTGGTCTACCCCAACTTCAACCTCATCATGAACTGGAACCGTTCCCTAAGTTACGCCCTGGCGGTGGGCCACCTGTCCGACCGTCTGCGCGGCATGCCAGAACTGCGCCATGGTCAGGCGGCCCGGCATGAACGCGTGACCCGCCAGCAGGTAGTCGACCTGCAGCGACAGCTCAAGGCCTTGGGCTTCGAGCCCGGCGAGGCCGACGGTGTCATCGGCGCGCGTACCCGCGCCGCGCTCAGGGCCTTCCAGCGCAGCGTCGGCCTCCCCCAGGACGGTTATCCCTCCCCCGAGGTAATGGCGCGAGTCCGGGACGTGGCCGCAAACCGCGGCCTGGCTGCGGTCGACGTCGGCACGCTTAGCGGGGCCAAGGTGAACTCGCCTGCGGAGGCCATGCGGCCATGAGAGGGTGCACGGCAATGCCGTTTAAGCGAAGTTGACGCCTGCCTCCCCAGAGCGCAATCTGCCGAGCATGAAACGCCCCCCGATACGCTGCTCTGGCGTGCCCCCGTTGGAATGAGCAGTCATGCTGCCTGCCGTTCCTTATGCCTTGAGCCAGGCCGAGCTGCTGCGGCTTGGCGCCTTCCTGCATTCCCCGGTCTGCGGACGCTCACCGCGCTAGCGAGCGCCCGGATCATCTGGAACCCGGCAAGCGGCTGTGCCTGGTCACTTTGTAACGTATGCGGCTGCCTGCTCGCCAGGTGGAGGCGGCACCTAGCCTTAAATCTGGTGCGCAAGGCCTATCAGCGACTGGACGAGGCGGAAGGCTGAACGGGGTGCAGCCGCCGCCACCAGCGCATGAAGGATTCGTGCAGGGACTCGTAGAACGACAGCATGGCCGGCAGCCAGAACAGGGTGACCAGGGTGGTCACCGCCAGGCCGAAGGTGATGCTGGTAGCCATCGGGATGAGGAACTGGGCCTGCAGTGAACCCTCCGCCATGAGGCCGGATAAGCCGCCGATGGTGGTGAGCGAGGTCAGGAGGATGGCCCTGAATCGCAGCGTGGCGGCGTTGATCAGGGCCTCGCGCACGGCCACCCCTTTTTCGCGCTGATGACGATAGAACTCTGTCAGGATGATGGAGTCGTTGACCACGATCCCAGACAGGCCGAATAGGCCGAATAGCGACAGCACGGTTAAGTCCAGCCCCATCACCCAGTGGCCGAAGATGGCCCCCCCCAGGCCGAAGGGGATGGTGAGCATGATGATGAGCGGCCAGCCATAGTGCGCGAAGACCCAGGCCAGGATGAGATAGATCAGGGCCAACCCGAGCAGGAGTCCCATGCGCATGTCCGCCATGGTCTGGCGCTGATCGGCGGCACGGCCCTCGAAGGACCAGCGCACCCCGTAGCGGTCGGCCAGATCGCGCAGGGTGCTGTCGGCTAAGGTGGCGAGGATCTCGTTGATATTGGCCACGGCGCTGTTGACCTGAGCATTGACCTCCACCGCCAGCTGCGTATCGGCGTGGCGCAGGGCCTCGAAGCCCTGACGGCTCTGCCAGCGGGCCACCGTCGCAAGGGGCACCCAGCTGCCGTCGGGGGCGCGCACTGTCAGGCGATCCAGACTGGCTAGGCTGTGGCGTTCCGCCTCCGGCAGGCGCACCCGCACCTCCACCTCCTCCGGCCCGTCCTGGAACAGCTGCACCAGGCGGCCGTCATAGGCGGCCCGCAGCTGACGCGCCAGTTCCTCCACGGTGAAGCCCAGTGCCTCGCCGGCGGGCGTGAGCTGGAACAGGAGTTGCTCGCGCCCATATGGCATGTCGTCTTCGATACCGTATACGCCTGGGATCTGCCGCAGTGCGGCCTGGAGGTCCAACGCGGCCTGTTTGAGGGTATGCGCATCACGACCGGTAAGCCGCACCTGGATGTCGGAACCCGGCGGTCCGGACCTTCGCGGCGCAAGGACGAAAGTCTCCATGCCCGCGGGGAGCTTAATGCGCGACTGCCACGCACGCACGAACTCATCGGTGCGCACCTCGCGGTGGTCCGAGGGGATCAACTGCACGCTCATAGCCCCGAACTGTTCGCCCTGTCGCACCTGGGTGTCGCCTGCCAGCGCACCGCTGTGGCTGACCGACTGTTTGATTAGTCTCATGCCGAACTGGCTCTCTGTCTCCACAAGGGTCTGGCGCAGGTGATCGAGAAAGGCATCCACCCGTTCACGCGGTGTGCCGCTGGCGAAGGTGGCATTGGCGAAGATCATGTCGGGCTCGGGCGTGGGGAAGAAGGTGAATTTGACGCGGCCACCAGCGAGCAGTCCCACGCACAGGATGAGTAGCCCCACACCCGCGACCACCGTGCTTGCGCGCCAGTCCACCGCCAGCGTCACCAGTTGCCGGAAGGGCCCGTCGCGCAGCCGGTCGAAGCCGCTCTCTAGGCGAACACGCAGGCGGCTTACCCTCGCTGCGGACTCGCGCGTGAAGGTGTTGCGCAGGTGTGCCGGCAGGATGAAGAAGCACTCCACCACGGAGGCCAGCAGCACGCACACCATGACGAAGGGGATGTCGAACATGATGTTGCCGATCGGGCCCGAGACCAGCATCAGCGGGATGAAGGCCGCCACCGTGGTCAAGCTGGAGGCGATCACCGGCCAGAACATCCGCCGCGCTCCCCCTTCGGCGGCGGCCAGAGGCGGCTCGCCCATGCGCCGGTGGGCGTAAGCATCCTCGCCGACGACGATGGCGTCGTCGACGATGACGCCTAGGGCCATGATCAGGGCGAACAGGCTCATCATGTTGATAGAACCGCCCATCACCCACAGCACGGCCAGAGTCGCCATGAAGGCGGTGGGGATGCCCATGGCTACCCACAGGGCGATGCGCCCGTTGAGAAACAGCAGCAGGATGCCCACCACGATGACCAGACCCAGCAGGCCGTTGTTCACCAACAGGGTGATGCGCTCTTCGATGAGGCTCCACTGCTCGTCGTAGACCGTAAGCTCGACGGACTTGGGCAGCCGCGGCCGGGTGTCCTCCAACCACTGGTGGAGGATCTTTGCCGCCTTAAGCGAATGTCCCTGCTTTGCGCGCTTGAGCTGCAGCTCGACGGCGGGGCGTCCGTCCACCTTCAGGAACTGGCTGCCGTCGCGCGCCTTGCGGGTGATCTCCGCCACCTGCCCCAGCTCGATGCGGGCTCCGGCCTCCGTCACCAGGGGCAGGTTGGCGTAGTCGCGCGGGTCCTTGCGCAGGTTGACCCCCCTTACCTCACGCTGCACCTCCGCCTCGCCCAGCTTGCCCGCTGGCGCATCCCGGTTGACGGCCGCAAGATACTGCGCCACCTGATCCAGGGAGAGCCCGAGACGCTCAAGCTCGCGGGTTGGGATGCGGATGGCGATCTCCTCGTCCGGCAGCCCCAGGATGTCCACCTTGTCCACGCCGCGGGCGAGCAACTCGCTCTCAAAACGGCGGGCCAGACTGCGCAGCTCGGCCAGGTTGTCGCCCTTGATAAGCAGGCGTGCGATGGGCTCGTAGCGCACAACCCGTGTGACCTCCGGCGGCTCGGCGTCACTGGGCAGGTTGCGGAATTCGCTCACCGCCCGCTTCGCCTCATCCAGGGCGGTGATGGGGTCGGTTCCCTCCTTGAGTTCCAGGGTGATGCTGGATAGGCCCATGGTGGAGGTCGAAGTGAGCTTGTTCAGCCCGGCGATGGTCTTAAGCTTTTGTTCCAGCGGCGTGGTGATGGCCTCCTCCACATCCTCAGCCGCCGCGCCGCGCCATTCCACCCGCACGGTGATCACGTCCAGGTCGAAATTGGGAAAGAACTGGATGTTTAGCCTGGACACGGCATAAAGCCCCGCCACAATCAGCATGATCATGAGGAGATTGCTCGCCACCGGGTGGCGGGCGAAGGCGGCGATGAGGTCGCGGCGCTGCATGGGGTGGGGACTGAATTGATGTATTGCGGCTTACCGAGGTTGACGAACTAGGAAGCGCATGGCTTCCCGCCACAACCTGCTAGCCCAAGCTCAGCCGCGCGCCCCTTGCCCCGCTCGCAGGGCCTGTGCCAGGTCCGCCTTGAGGTCGTCCGGGTGTTCCAGCCCTACGGCGATGCGGATGAGCCCGTCGCTAATCCCCGCTGCCGCCCGCTGCTCGGCGGTCATGCGGCTGTGGGTGGTGCTGGCCGGGTGGGTGATGGTCGTCTTGGCGTCGCCCAGGTTGGCGGTGATGGACATCAGTCGGGTGGCATCGATCACACGCCAGGCCGCGGCCTGTCCGCCCTCCACCTCGAAGGCGATGATGCCGCCGCCGCTAGTCTGCTGCCGCATGGCCAGTTCATGCTGTGGATGGGAGGGCAAGCCGGGGTAGAGCACCCGTTTGACACCGGTTTGCGACTCCAGCCACTGCGCTAGCTCATGGGCATGACGGGCGTGGGCCTGCATCCTTATCCCCAGCGTCTCCAACCCCTTGAGCAGGACCCAGGCGTTGAAGGCGGACAGGGTCGGTCCAGCGGTGCGCAAAAACGAGTACACCCCTTCCATCAACGCTTGGCTGCCCAGCACGGCGCCACCCAGTACCCGCCCCTGGCCGTCCAGATATTTGGTGGCGGAATAGATGACGATGTCCGCCCCCAGTTCCAGCGGACGCTGCAGGATGGGGGTACAGAAGCAGTTGTCCACCGCCAGCCAGGCCCCGGCCTGATGCGCGATGTCGGCGAGGGCCCGTATGTCGCTCACCTCGGTCAGCGGGTTGGAGGGGGACTCCAGAAAGAACAGCCGGGTATTGGGCTGCACCGCGGCGCGCCACTTAGCCGGATCGGTGGGGGAGACGAAGGTCGTCTCCACACCGAAGCGCGCGAGGATGTTGCCGAAGAGCTGCACCGTGGAGCCGAAGATGGAGCGGGAAGCCACCACGTGTTCGCCCGCCCGCATCAGCCCCATGACCGTGGCGAGGATGGCGGCCATGCCGGAGGAGAAGGCTACACAGCGCTCTGCCCCTTCCAGGGCGGCCAGACGTGCCTCGAACATGGACACCGTGGGGTTGGTGAAACGGGCATAGATGGGGCCTGGCTCGGCGCCGGAAAAACGCGCCGCCGCCTCCGCCGCGCTGCCGAAGACAAAGCTGGAGGTCAGGAACATGGCCTCCGAGTGCTCCATGAACTGACTGCGGACGGTGCCCGTGCGGATGGCGAGGGTCTCTGGATGGAGGGCGTCCATTTTGGGTATGGGGTGAGTGGTGAGGGGCGAGGAATGACCGCGCAAGCTTCTAGGCCGCACTCAGGTTCAGGTGCATCTGCCGTGTGGGCAGAGACTGGCGCACGGGGATGGTGCCGTTACGCTGGCCTTCAAGCCGCACCAAGTATTCCTCCGTCACGTCGCCGGTGATGTAATGGCCATCGAAGCAGGAGGCATCGAAGGAGGTCAGTTGCGGATTGACCGATTGCACCGCACGGATCAGGTCGGCCAGGTCCTGATAGATGACGGCATCAGCGCCGATCTCGCGACAGATCTCCTCGTCGGTGCGGCCGTTGGCCAGGAGTTCGTTGCGGGTCGGCATGTCGATGCCGTAGACGTTGGGGAAACGCACGGGGGGGCTTGCGGAGGCGAAGTAGACTCGGTTCGCACCCGAGTCCCGCGCCATCTGGATGATCTCCCGGCTGGTGGTGCCGCGCACGATGGAGTCGTCCACCAGCAGCACGTTCTTGCCGCGGAATTCCAGCGCCATGGCGTTGAGCTTCTGGCGCACGGATTTCTTGCGCACGGCCTGGCCCGGCATGATGAAGGTGCGGCCGATGTAGCGGTTCTTGATGAAGCCCTCCCGATAGGGCAGACCCAGACGCATGGCCAGTTGCAGCGCGCTGGGCCGGCTGGTGTCGGGGATCGGTATCACCACATCGATGTCCAGATGGCCGTACTCGCGCCTGATCTTGTCGGCCAGCATCTCGCCCATGCGCAGGCGCGTCTCGTAGACCGAGGTGCCGTCTATTACCGAGTCGGGCCGGGCGAAATAGACATATTCGAAGATGCAGGGGTTGAGGCTGGCGCCCTCGGCACAGGCGTGGCTGTGGAACGCACCGTCCAGGGTGACCAGGACCGCCTCGCCCGGCGCGACGTCACGCACCGGATCGAAACCCAGCGCATCTAAGGCCACGCTCTCGGAGGCCACCATCCAGTCATAGCCCGTAGGGGTCTCCAGACGGCCGATGATCAGCGGCCGGATCCCGTAGGGGTCGCGAAACGCGAGCAGGCCGAAGCCGGCAATCATCGCCACCACGGCATAGGCCCCGCGGCAGCGGCGGTGCACGCCGGACACAGCGGTGAATACATCCTCCACCGTGAGGCGGTGAGCGTGCACCGCCTCCTGCAACTCGTGCGCGAGGACGTTTAACAGCACCTCGGAGTCCGAACCGGTGTTCACATGGCGCAGGTCATCCCGGAACAACTCGTCCTGCAGCTGCTCGGCGTTGGTCAGGTTGCCGTTGTGACCCAGCACGATGCCGAAGGGCGAGTTGACATAGAAGGGCTGGGATTCGGCCGGGCTGGCGGCTGAGCCTGCCGTCGGATAGCGGACATGGGCGATGCCCGCGTTGCCGATCAGGTTGCGCATGTCACGGGTGCGAAATACGTCCCGAACCATGCCGGTGGACTTGTGCATGTGGAACATGCTGCCCTCCGCGGTGACGATGCCGGCGGCGTCCTGGCCACGATGCTGCAGCAGTTGCAGGCCGTCGTAGAGGAGCTGGTTGACAGGCTGGCTGGAGACGATGCCAAGGACGCCGCACATGGTCTGCTCTCTCTCAAGTCGTTCGCCGGGCCGCCCCAAGAACGAATCGCCCCCTCGACGGGCGGCTTAGGCGCTGTATTCGAAGCGGGGGCATGGCCAATCTCAATACCGGATGTGTTTTACCAAGCTTCGCGGCAACCAGGGCATGGCCATCCTGGCGCCTGCTTCGAGCTGCTCGTGGAGCAGCGCATCCTGCCAAAAACGCGTCTGCGGCAGGGCGGTCAGGCCTGCCAACACCGTGAGCAGAAGCACGATGAGGCCGCCGCGCAGGGCCCCGAACACCAGACCCATGAACTTGTCGTAGAAACCCAGTCCGACCCATTTCACCATGCCGGCCAGGACCGCCCCGCTTAGGCTTGCCAGCACCAAAATGATGACGAACACCAGGACGATGGCGGCGAAATGCCGCAGCGCCTCGCTCTCCACCCCCGGCACCATGGGCGCCACGAAGGGTGCGAGGGACTTGGAAAACAGGAAGGCAAGCACCCAGGCACCCAGGGAAAAGACCTCCCGCACCAGGCCGCGCATCAATCCGGCGATGGCAGAGGTGGCCATCACGCCGACGACGAGGAGGTCTAGTCCAGTCATCCTGGGATCATCCCAGATTGTCCATTAGGACGCGGAAGGGCGCGAAGCGCATGAATCATGGCCCCAGCAGGATAGTGTCGAAACCCTTGGCGCGCAGTCGGGTCTGCATCTCGAGGGCCCGATTGCGCTCGGGATAGGGGCCCAGGCGTACCCGCACCTGCCCGCCGACTTCCTGAACCACGACATCGAAACCGGCCGCCTTGGCCTTGTCTGCCAGCTGCCGGGCATTGGCCTCGCTGGTGAAGGCGCCCAATTGGAGGAAGTAGCCGCGGGCGGCGAAGGTCTCCGAGGCGGCTGTCCTGTCCGACGCGGCGGACTGGGTGTCTTTCCGCGGAACGGCTTGCGCCACCGGCTTGGATGCGGCGGGACGGCTGTCGGCACTGGCCACCGGCGGCGATGGCCTGGGAGCGGTGACAGGCGGCGATTCGGAGGGAGCCGGCGACACTGCAGGCGCAGACGTGATGGGTGGTGCGTCGACCGGTGCCTGAACCTGCGGGACCTGGGCGTCCGGATTATCGCCGACCTTAGGTGGCGGGGTCTCCGGAACGGGCATCCTGGGTTCAAAGGGGGTGGATTGATCCGGGATACGGATGTCCACCTCCGGTCCGAGGGGCTTGGGTTCCGGGTTGAACAGCATGGGCAAGACCACTACGGCCAGCAGGGTCAGGGCGATGGCGCCCACCAGGCGCCGGCGCGCACGCCTGCGTAGGTCCATCTCCTCGGTCGTCAACGCATCCATCTGTGCCATGGCTTTTGAGTCTATCCTTCAAGTAACACGCCGGGTCGCAATCACTGTTTCTCGCTCCCCTTAAGGGTCAGGTCGTGCATGGCACGGCTTGTGTCCATGATCACGCCCTTCAAGCCGTCCGGTCTGCGGCAGCACCCCCGCGTTCTAAGACGCCGATGGCCGCAGCGACGGTGTAAAAGGAACCGAAGACAATGATTATATCGGCCGCACCGGCACTGGCACAGGCAGCCTCGAGGGCATGGGGGACGTCCGGACTAGTGTCCGCGACCTCGATGCCTTCGGCCGCCAGACGCCGCTGCAGCGCTTCCCCGGAGAGCCCGCGCGGACCGGGCAGCCCGGCCGCAAACCAGGCATCGACGATGTGTTGCAAGGGCCGCACCACCCCCCCCACGTCCTTGTCGCGCAGCATGCCGAGGACGGCGAGGCGACGGCGTCCGCCGGGGAATCTGGCCAGGTTGGCGGCCAGTGCCCTGGCCGACTGCGGGTTGTGGGCCACATCCAGAATGATCATGGGCGGTCCGGGTATGACCTGGAACCGCCCCGCTGGCCGCGCACGGGCCAGCCCCGTGCGCAGGGTCTGCATGGTCACGGGCAGGCGATCACGCAGTGTATCCAGGGCAGTGACCGCCGCTGCCGCGTTCGCGAGCTGAAACCCGCCTGGCAGGGCCGGCGGCGGCAGCGCGGGGTAGAGTCGTCCCTCGACCCGACAGGCCCAGCTCCCCTCCCCTGTCTCAAGGATGATCTCATGGCCTAGTCTTAGCAGACGTGCGCCCAGGTCGCGGGCATGCTTAAGCAGGCTTGCCGGAGGGTTCGGGTCGGTGACCACCGCGGGGCGGCCGGCGCGGAAGATGCCCGCCTTTTCCCAACCAATGGCCTCACGGGTGTCACCCAGGTACTCCTGATGATCAAGGTCCACCGAGGTGACCACGGCACAATCGGGTTCGAACACGTTGACCGCATCCAGGCGCCCCCCTAGGCCCACCTCCAGTATCGCGACCTCGACTTCGAGACGGCGGAACAGCCATACGGCGGCTAAGGTGCCGTGCTCGAAATAGGTCAGGGGGATGTCGCCGCGGGCGGCCTCGACCGCGGCAAAGGCAGCCACGTGTAGCGCTTCCGGCAGTTCCTCGCCGGCCACCCGCACGCGCTCACGGTAGTGCAGCAGATGCGGGGAGGTGTAGCAACCCACCCGATAGCCGGCGTCAACCAGCACGGCCTCCAGATAGGCGCAGGTCGACCCCTTGCCGTTGGTCCCACCGACGGTGACCACGGGACAGGTGAGCGTCAAGCCCAGACGACGGCGCACCGCATCGACCCGCGTGAGCCCCAACTCGATGGCCTGGGGGTGCCTGGTTTCCAGCACGGCCAGCCAGTCCGACAGGCTCTGCGGAGGAGACGGTGACGTGTTGCGGGCGGGGGGGTGCAAGGGACGGAATGCGTCGGGACTTAAGGCTGCGGCGGGGGTTTGCGCATCAGACTGGAGACAATGCGGGCTATGGTCCTACGCAGCTCGCGGCGGTCGACGATCATGTCGATGGCGCCGTGTTCGAGCAGGAACTCGGAACGCTGGAAACCCTCGGGCAGCTTCTCCCGCACCGTCTGTTCGATGACCCTCGGGCCGGCGAAACCGATCAGGGCGCCCGGCTCGGCGATGATCACGTCGCCGAGCATGGCAAAGCTGGCAGACACTCCACCCATGGTGGGATCGGTAAGCACGGAGATGAAAGGCAGGCGATGCGCGGCGAGCTGGGTGAGCGCAGCACTGGTCTTGGCCATCTGCATCAGCGACAGTAGGCCCTCCTGCATGCGCGCACCCCCGCTGGCGGAGATGCAGACGAAGGGCTGCTTGCCCTTGATGGCGGCGTCCACACCGCGCACGAAACGCTCACCCACCACCGAACCCATGGAGCCGCCCATGTAGCGGAATTCGAAGGCTGCGGCCACCAGGGGGATGCCCAGGACCTTGCCGGACACGACCACCAGGGCATCTTTCTCACCGGTCTGCTTGGTGGCCTCGGCGATGCGCTCGCTGTACTTGCGGCTGTCCCTAAACCGCAGGGTGTCCACCGGCAGCAAATGGGCACCGATCTCGGTCTGCTCGCCCGGGTCCAGCAGGATCTCGAGCCGCTTCCTGGCGCCGATGCGGTTGTGATAGCCGCACTGGGGACAGACATGGGCATTGTTGTCCAGATCGGCGGCATAGAGCACGGCCTCGCAGTTCGGGCACTTGCTCCACAGCCCTTCAGGCACCGTCTTCTTGGCCGCCTCGGCCCGGCGTTGGATCTTGGGCGGCAGGATCTTCTGAAACCAGCTCATGGGACGTGAGGGGTCAGGGGCGAGGGTTGAGGTGTGGAGCTATTCATGCCGCCTGGCCGTCCAGCGCGGCGCGCACGCTGGCGATGAAGTTGTGCACGTTTTCCAGCACGGTCTTGCGCGGCGAGCGCTCGATCTCCTGAACGATGCGGCTGCCAATCACCACGGCGTCGGCCACCTCCGCCACCCTGCGGGCCGTCTCGGCGTCCCGGATGCCGAACCCGACCCCGACCGGCAGGCCGGTGTGGGCGCGGATGCGGGGCAGCCGCGCAACCACCTCGGATAGGTCCAGACTGGCCGCACCAGTCACCCCCCTGAGGGAGACGTAGTAGATGAATCCGCTGGCATGGCGGGAGATGGCGGCAACCCTGTCGTCGGATGTGGTCGGCGAGAGCAGAAAGATGGTATCCAGTCCGTGTCGGGCCAGGCAGGCGGCAAAGTCCGCCGCCTCCTCAGGCGGATAATCCACCGTCAGCACCCCGTCCACGCCAGCCGCGCGGGCGTCCTGGCAGAACAGGGTCTCACCCATGGCCTCGATGGGATTGGCATAGCCCATGAGCACCACCGGCGTGGCGCTGTCGGTCTTGCGAAAGGACTCCACCATGGCCAGCACCCGACGCAGGCTTATGCCGTGCTTTAGGGCCCGCTCGGAACTGCGCTGGATAGTGGGACCGTCGGCCATGGGGTCGGAAAAGGGCACGCCCAATTCGAGGATGTCCGCCCCCCCGGCCACCAGAGCGTGCATGAGGGGAACGGTGAGATCGGGCTCGGGATCGCCGGCGGTGATGAAAGGGATGAGGGCCTTGCGGCCTTGCGCCTTGAGGGCAGCAAAACGTTCCGCGATGCGTGACATGTAGGTGGCGGATGATTACAACGTGATGCCGGCGAGGCTGGCGACGGTGTTGATGTCCTTGTCACCCCGACCGGAAAGGTTCACCAGCAGGACCTTGTCGGGCCCGAGGGTCCGTGCCAGCCTGGCCGCGTACGCCAGGGCATGACTGGACTCGAGAGCGGGGATGATGCCCTCGTAGCGACAAAGGTCGTGAAAGGCCTGTATGGCCTCGTCGTCGGTGACCGCGACATACTCGGCACGACCGCTGTCCTTGAGGTAGCTGTGTTCCGGGCCGACACCCGGGTAGTCCAGGCCGGCGGACACGGAATGCGTCTCGCTGACCTGGCCGTTCTCGTCTTGCATCAGGTAGGAGCGAAAACCGTGCAGCACACCTGGTGTGCCGGCCGAAAGAGGCGCGGCATGCTTGCCTGAGGCTAGCCCCAGTCCGGCGGCCTCGACACCGATCAGACGCACATCCTCATAGGGGATGAAAGGGTGGAAGATGCCGATGGCGTTGGACCCGCCCCCCACGCAGGCGATGACGGCATCGGGCTGACGGCCGATGAGTTCGAGCATCTGCTCGATGCATTCCCTGCCGATGACGGACTGGAAGTCGCGCACCAGCATGGGATAGGGATGCGGGCCGGCGGCGGTGCCGAGGACATAGAAGGTGTGCTCGACATTGGTCACCCAGTCGCGCATGGCCTCGTTGAGGGCGTCTTTGAGCGTCTTGGAACCTGAGTCCACCGGCACCACGGTAGCCCCCAGCAGCTTCATGCGGAAGACATTCGGGGCCTGGCGCTTGACGTCCTCAGCACCCATGTAGACCACGCATTCCATGCCGTAGCGGGCGGCCACCGTGGCGGTGGCCACGCCGTGCTGTCCGGCGCCGGTTTCGGCGATGATGCGGTGCTTGCCCATGCGCCGGGCCAGGAGGGCCTGTCCGAGGGCATTGTTGATCTTGTGCGCGCCGGTGTGATTCAGGTCCTCGCGCTTGAGATAGATCTGGGCGCCGCCCAGTGTTTCCGACCAGCGGCGGGCATGGTAGATGGGACTGGGCCGACCGACGAAATGCCTCAACTCATGTGCGAACTCGGCCTGGAACTGGGCATCGTCACGCACACGCTCGTACTCCCGGCGCAATTCGTCTAAGGCCGCCATGAGGGTCTCTGCGACGAACACCCCGCCATAGGGTCCGAAATGCCCGCGGGCGTCGGGCAAGTTGGCCAATTCGGCCCAGCGGGATCCGGCTTGCCCTCCACCGGAGGCCACGGCGGCGACGCTTGACCCTTGCTCATGCATCTGCATTGCGCACCTCTCGAATGAAGCGGGCGATTAGGCCCGCATCCTTGATGCCCTTGGCTATCTCCACACCGCTGGAGACATCCACCGCCCAGGGCCGCACCCGGCGCACGGCTGCGGCGACGTTATTAGGATTTAGCCCGCCGGCCAGGATGAAGGGCCGGGTCAGGTTGCGCGGGATCAGATCCCAGTCGAAGCGCTGGCCGGTCCCACCGTGGCTGTCGGGGTGATAGGCATCCAGCAACAACCCACGTGCACCGGCATATAAGGCCGCGTATTGTAGCAAATCCGTCCCCGGTCTTACCCGCACCGCCTTAAGATAGGGCAGACCGAAGGCGGCACAGAAATCCGGCGGCTCGTCGCCGTGGAACTGCAGCAGATCGGGCCGGAAGGTCTTTAGCACCGCCCTCACCTGCGCCGCGCCCGGGTCCACGAACAAAGCCACGCAGGACACGAACGGAGGCAGCGCGGCGGCAATGTCGGCGGCCTGTTCCGCGGACACCCGGCGCGGGCTGGCCGGCGCGAAGACCAGGCCGATGGCATCCGCCCCAGCCTGCGCCGCCGCCACGCCATCCTCGATGCGGGTGATGCCGCAGATCTTCACACGGGTCATGTCAGTTCTGCCCGGCCGTCCCGAAGGAACTGACCACCCCCTCGGGGGAAGATGAGCGTAGCGAGGCTTGGGGCTGCAAACGAAGTGAGCGTGGGGGTTGTTTCATCCTGGACGATCAGGCTTTGGGATTAGACCCGGCATTAGGTCACGGCCGGACATCTCAGGCAAGCCCCAGCTGGGGTCGTAGGACACCTGTGTGAGATACAAGCCGTCGGCGGGAAAGGTCGCCGCACCCCGGGTGCGGTCCCGGCTTTCCAACAACTCGCTAACCCACTCAGGGGGGCGCCGCCCCAGACCCACCCACACTAGTGCCCCCACCATGTTGCGCACCTGATGCTGCAGAAAGGCGTTGGCGCGGAATTCGAATAAGACGAAGTCACCGCGGCGCATCACGCTGGCTTGGCTTAGCCGCCGGACGGGTGTGCGGGCCTGACATTCCGCCGCGCGGAAGGCGGAAAAATCATGCTCGCCGACCAGACTGGCGGCCGCCTCAGCCATCCTGCTCACATCCAGGGGGGCATGCAGCCACCCGACCCGTCCGCAAAGCAAGGCCGGGCGCACGGCATGATTGAGCAGCACATAGCGATAGCTGCGCTCCAAGGCGTCATAACGGGCGTGAAAGCGCGCATTAACCCGCAGCGCCCACAGCACGGCGACACCCGGCGGCAACAGCGCATTCACGCCCCGTACCCAGGCACTGTCTGGGCGCGGATTATTGCTGTCGAAATGCACTACCTGGGCTAGCGCATGCACCCCCGCATCGGTGCGACCGGCCGCGACGGTCTGTACGGGGGCACCGTGGATGCGGCTTAAGGCATCCTCCAGGACATCCTGGACAGCGCATCCGACCGGTTGGGTCTGCCAACCGCAGAAGGCCTGGCCGTCGTATTCCAGCCCCAGCGCTATGCGTACAGCCACACCACCCCCAGACTCAGCAGCCCCAGCACTGCCCAATCCATAAGGCGATATGGGCGCACGTTGAGGAGATAGGTGCTGGGGGCGGCCTGCTCAGGCACTTGCCCGGCAAGCAGTTCACGCATGCCCGCCCAGCCCCGGGGTCGTTCCATGGCCGCCATGGTCAGCGCGAGGCGCACCGAGATCCGCTCCCGATCGACCCCGAACGCCGTGAAGGGGCGCATGATGCTGTGCAGTCCTGTCAGCAGATCGGCGCTGGAGATGCGCAGCACCAGTACATCCAGGAGCAGCAGGAGCAGGCCCAGCCGCCAGGCCTGGATAAGGCCCTGCAGCATGCCTTCACGTGTCGGGGCATAGTACGTCAGGGCCGGGAACAGGGCCTCTCCGGGCAGGCTGTAGCCATAGGTGATCACCATCAGGAGCAGCAGCCAGCGTGCGCGCCGCAACAGGGTCCAGACCTGCTTAAGCCGACCGATGCAGGCGGTGCCGACGGCCAGCGTCAAACCGAGGAGCAGGAAATAGTTCAGCCCCGGCACCGCCAGGGCTGAGAGGACGTAGATTAGGATGCGGCTGCCGGGGTGCAATGCAGGGGTGTGAAATCTCAACCCACCTCGCCGAGCAGTTTCTGGGCCTCGCTGCGCTGCCTGCTGTCGCCGTCGTTCAACACCTCCTGCAGGATCTCGCGGGCCCCTTCGTGATCGCCCATCTCCATGTAGGCGCGGGCCAGATCCAGCTTGGTGTTGGTCTCTTCCCAGATATCGGGATCGATCTCCATGGGTGCCTCGGCCTTGACCTCTTCTGCCGGGGCGACGGCCTCGAACGCCGGTGTTTCTGGCACCCCCGTTGGTCCGGACGCCTCGGCCT
>DAITOH010000001.1:16892-38802 GCA_036834225.1 Thiobacillaceae bacterium
ACGGCCTCGAACGCCGGTGTTTCTGGCACCCCCGTTGGTCCGGACGCCTCGGCCTGGACCTGAGGCTCGCCGAGATCGAGATCGAGATCGATGCCGCTCAGATCCAGTTTGAGCACTTGGGAGGCCTCGGCCATCGGCGCGGGCTCTGGCGCGAACTCCGGGACGGGCATCTCCAGTGCGGCCATGCCGGTCTCGGACTCCGCAACCGTCCCCTCGGGCACGGCCGGCGGGGGAAGTCGTTCCTCAACCTCGGCCACGTCCAGGGAGAGGTCATATTCGGTCGTCTCCGGGCCTTCCACCACAGCGAGCTGCTCCGGCTCCACGGCCATGTCATGGCCGGGCAACGCCATCTCCAGCATGCCGAGGTCTTCAGGCGGCGGTTCTGGTGCTGCTGACGGCTCGCCTGCTGCGCCCAAATCGTATTCCACGGCGGGGGCGGTCGCCTCGGCCATCGGCGTGGCCTCGTAGGGGGCCTCGTCGTCCGAGGTGATACCTGTCGGTGTTTCCGATGCGCCGGAGAACAGGCCAAGATCGGTGAGATTCTCCTTAACCGCAGACTCCGCGGGCGCATTCGCCGCCGCCATGGCAGCGGCGGCGGCAGCGGTGCCGGCGGCCACCATGGCCGGACCGGTCACGTCGGGCGTCACGCGGTACAGGGGGTTGTCCGGATCGATGCCGCGGCCCATCTCGGCAGCCTTCATCCAGACCCCGGTCGGCTGGCCGCCCAGTCTGGCGTAAAGCTCACTGGCTTGGGTTTCGAACGCCACCTTATCCTTGCGGGCGGCGTAGATCTCCAGCAGCTTCAGCGAGATCTCGTGCCGGTTGGGATCCTTGGCCAGGGCCTCCTTGAGGATCTCCTCGGCCTGGGTATCCCGGCCGTAAGCCATGTAGACCTCGGCCTCGGCGATGGGGTCCACCTCGTGCGCATCGATGGCCCCGAGGCCCAACCGGCTGAAGTCCGTCATCAGGGCACTGCCGCCGGTGGGCGCACCTGCGACCCCGGTGCCGGCGGTGGACACGGCCCCGTTCTTGAACTCGCCGCCGGTCATGATGCTGTCTTCGAAGTTGGTCAGACCCTTCCGTCGCCGGGTGCCCACCATCATCATCCACAACAGGAAGGACAGCAGTACGGCGGCGACGATGCCGCCGATGTAGAGGGGATTGCTGATGAAGGTGGACAGCCAGCTAGAACCCTGCTCGGGTGTGGCCAGCGGCGCGGGCAGGGCTGCAGGTTGCGCGGCGGCCTTGGGCGCGGGGGTGGGTGCTGCCGCAGCGGGCGCAGGCGGAGGCGCGGCCACCGGCGGTTCGGCCGCCTTCAACTCCAGCAGCCGCTGCATATCCTTGACGGTGCGCTCAAGCTGGGCCACGCGCTCTTGGGCCTCGAGCAGGGCACGGCTCTTGGCGGCGAGTTCTTCCTCCAGGGATCGGATCTTCTCCATGGCCTTGGCCGCGCTAGGTTCCCCCTTGGAGACCCTGAGGACATCCTCGGCTGCGCTCACCGGCGGTACTTCGCTGCGCTCCGGGGTCGGCGTGACCCTGCCGGCAGCCGCTTCGGGCGCAACGCCGGCTGCCCTGGCTGCGGCCGCATCGGCCAGACGCGCGCGGTAGGCGTTCCAGGCCTCGGCATGCATGCGCACCTCCCGACTGGCACGGGCGGGATCTACCAGCATGGCCGTGTCCCGGTCGGGCAGGTTGAGTACTACCCCACGCTTTAAGCGGTTCATGTTGTTGCCGTAGAAGGCGGCGTTGTTTAGCTGGTAGATGCCGAGCATCATCTGCTCCAGGGTGACGTCGGCGGGTTTGGTCTTGCTGGCGATGGCGTGCAGGGTCTCGCCCGGCTTGACCGGGCCGTAGCGCGCGGGCGCGGCCGGTTTGACAGCCGCCTTGGCCGGGCGCGGGGTCTTTACGGTCTGGGTTGCAGCGCTCAGGGCGCGTTCTGACCGGCTGCTGACGGCGGGCGGAACACTAGGCGCCTCGGCCTTAAGCCGAACATCCGCAGGAGGGTCGAGCAGCAGAGTGTATTCGCGGATCAGGCGTCCCGTGTTCCAGTTCAACTCGATGAGTATATCCAGGAAGGGGTCCGTGACCGGGGTGTCAGAGGTGATGCGGATCACAGGCTGGCCGTTGGGTCGCTGCTCGACCTCGAAACGCAGGCTGTCGAGGGCTTCGGCGCGATCCATGCGGGCCTGGCGGAAGGCCTCGGCACTGGCCAGTCGGGCGCTGATCGAGCCGAGTTCGTCACGCTGGACCCCGACTAGCTCGATCTCCGCCCGCAACGGTTGACCCAGTGCGGATTGCACGGTCAGCCTGCCCAGCCCCGCCGCCTCGACCCCCAGGGCGAGCAGGAGTGCACCCAGAAGCCCACTGATTTGCAAAGGTTTTCGCATCACCCGCCTTGTGCTGAAGTTATCCCGAATGTGTGCTGAACGATCTGGAACGTAAATTTTTAACGAGCCCTCATGGGCTTAGGCGCAGTACTTAACGACTTTTTTGACGGCATCTTTAATTCAACCCGGATTCAATCAATTTTTCTAGACCCAAACGCAGTTGCAGCGCCTCCAGGCGGGGGTGATCGTAGGTCAGCCAAATGGAGAAATGCAGGCCATCCGGGTCATCCAACTTAAGTCGGCCTAGCACCACGTCCGTGCTGTCCACGCCGTCGGTGGCAGGCGTGGGCGCGGCACCGGGCTGAGGCGCGTTCATCACCAGCACGCCGGGCACATGCGCGAGCCGGGCTTGCATCTCCTCCCTGTTCAGTCCGGATTTGCTCTGACCATGCAGCGCGACTACGCCACCATAGAAGGTCGGTATCCATGCGGCTGTGAACTGCGTCACCAGCCCCTCACCCCATAGTCCTCGGAGCGTTCGGCACAGGCCGGCTTCCAGTGCGCTGCCACCGTCCTGGCCGATCTCTCCCACCTGAGGCAGCAGGTTGAAGGCGATCTGGACCGGGAATGCCTCGCTTTCGACCGATTCCATGGCGAACAGGGCGCGAGACTGGTTGACCAGCTCGTCGATGCCAGCGCGCCCCCTCGCTCCCACCGGCAGGCCGATGAAGCCGCTTAGACTGCGCAAAGCCGCACCTCTCAGGAGAGGTCTGACCACCCGGATGATGGCCTCGGCGGGCGCAGCGTGCACCTCGGTCAGCAGCGTGTCCGCTGTCGGGGGCAGCAGTCCGCTGACAGCCAGCACGCGGCATCCGCGGCCAAGCAGATCATGTGCCAGACGGACAGCGCCCGGGCCGCATGCTGCGATGATCGCAAGCTGCACCGCTGACCACTCGACGTCGCCAGGGGTCAGGCAGGGCAGGTCCTCATCGCCATAGCGGACACAGCCCTCTGCCTCGTCCAGGGACACGGGGATGATCGACCCGGGGGCCTGGGGTAACTCCGACAGATCCTGCAACAGCGCCTCGCCGACAGGATCATCCGCCCCGACGATGGCGATGCGCCGAGCACCCACGGCCACCAGACTCAGGCCTCCAGCAGGATGCGCAGCATGCGCCGCAGGGGCTCTGCCGCGCCCCAAAGCAGCTGGTCGCCGACGGTGAAGGCCGACAGGTACTGCGGACCCATGTTGAGTTTGCGCATGCGTCCCACCGGCACCGTCAGCGTGCCGGCGACCGCCGCCGGCGTGAGCTGCTCCATGGTGATCTGGCGGTCGTTGGGGATCACCTTTACCCAGGCGTTGTGGGCGGCGATGAGGTCGTGGATCTCATCGAGCGGGACGTCCCTGGTCAGTTTGATGGTCAGCGCCTGGCTGTGGCAGCGCATGGCGCCCACACGCACGCACAGGCCGTCGATGGGGATGGGATCGTGCGAGCGGCCGAGGATCTTGTTCGCCTCCACCTGGGCCTTCCATTCCTCCTTGGACTGTCCGGACTCAAGCTGCACGTCGATCCAGGGGATGAGGCTGGCGGCCAGTGGCACCGGCCAGGCATCGAGCGGGAAGCGATCGGAGCGCAGGAAGTCGGTGACCTTGCGGTCGATCTCTAGGATGGCCGAGGCCGGGTCGTCGAGCAGGTCCTTCACCTCGGCGTAAACGGCGCCCATCTGCTGCAGCAGTTCGCGCATGTTGCGCGCGCCAGCGCCGGAGGCCGCCTGATAGGTCTGCGGGGCGACCCACTCCACCAACCCGGCCTTAAACAGGCCGCCGATGGCCATGAGCATGAGCGACACCGTGCAGTTGCCGCCCACGTAGGTCTTCACGCCGCGCGCCAGCCCATCCTTGATGACGTTCAGGTTGACCGGATCGAGGATGATGATGGCCTCGTCCTGCATGCGCAGCGTCGAGGCGGCATCGATCCAGTAGCCGTTCCAGCCCGCCTGACGCAGCCGAGGGTAGACCTCTTTCGTATAGTCGCCGCCCTGGGTTGTGATGATGACGTCCATCGCCCTGAGTTCGTCGATGCTCGCTGCGTCCTTAAGCGGCGGCACATCCTTGCCGACATCCGGCCCCCTGCCGCCCGGGTTGGAGGTGGTGAAAAATACCGGTTCGATCAGGTCGAAGTCCCGTTCCTCGCGCATGCGGCTCATCAACACGGAACCCACCATGCCGCGCCAGCCGATCAGTCCTACTCGTTTCATCTTGTCAACCTCTAGCACACAATCGGTTACATCGCCGCCACGACGGCGTCGCCCATAGCGCTGCAGGACACCCGCTCGCAGCCCTCGGTCCAGATGTCCTCGGTGCGCAAACCGCGCGCGATGACTTGCTTCACCGCGTTGTCGATGCGATCGGCGGTCGTCTGGTCGTTGAAGCTGTACCTGAACATCATGGCCACGGATAGGATGGTCGCCAGGGGGTTGGCGATGTCCTTGCCGGCGATGTTGGGGGCGCTGCCATGGATGGGCTCATATAAGCCCTTGTTGTGCTCGTCGAGCGAGGCCGACGGCAGCATGCCGATGGAGCCCGAGAGCATGGAGGCTTCGTCGGAGAGGATGTCGCCGAAGAGGTTGCCGGTGACGATGACGTCGAACTGCTTGGGGTTCCTGACCAGCTGCATGGCGGCGTTGTCCACGTACATGGAGGACAACTCCACCTCGGGGTAATCCCTCGCCACCTCAGCCATCACCTCCTTCCACAGTTCCGAGCACTCCAGCACGTTGGCCTTTTCCACCGAACACAACTTTCTGCCCCGCTTCATGGCGATGCCGAAGGCCACATGGGCGACGCGGCGGATTTCCGACTCAGAGTAGATCATGGTGTTGTAGCCCACCCGCTCGCCGTCCCGGACCTCGATGCCGCGCGGCTGGCCGAAATACACGTCGCCGGTCAGCTCGCGCACGATCATGATGTCCATCCCCGCCACCACCTCGGGCTTGAGCGTGCTGGCCGCGGCCAGTTCGGGATAGAGCAGCACCGGCCGCAGGTTGGCGAACAGGTTCAGCGCCTTGCGGATGCGCAGCAGGCCCTGCTCGGGCCGCAGCGGCCGGTCCAGATGGTCGTATTGGGGACCGCCCACCGCCCCCAACAGCACGGCGTCGGCCTCGCGCGCAAGCCTCAGGGTGGCTTCAGGCAGCGGGTCGCCGGCCGCGTCGTAGCCGGCACCACCGATGGGGGCCTCCTCCGTCTCGATCTTCAGGCCATCCCGCCTGAGCACGTTAAGCACCTTTAGGGCCTGGGCGACGATCTCCTTGCCGATGCCGTCACCCGGCAGCACTGCGATTTTCATCTACCAAACTCCACATCATGAGGTCGCTCTTTGAGGCGACATGTCGGGCGCAAGCCCGACCTACACGTCATTGCTGAAACAACCAGGGGGCTTCCAGCCTGTGCCTGTCCTCGTAGGCCCGGATCGTGTCCACGTGCTGCAGCGTAATACCAATGTCGTCTAGCCCGTGCAGTAGGCGGTGCTTGCGCTCGGCGTCCACCTCGAAGCGGAAGGACTCGCCGGCGGGTGTGGTCACGGTCTGCTCCACCAGGTCCACGATCAACCGGTAACCCTCGGTGGCCTCGGTCTCCCGGAACAACCGGTCCACCGCATCGGCCGGCAGCACGACGGGCAATAGGCCGTTCTTGAAGCAGTTGTTGTAGAAGATGTCGGCGAAGGAGGGGGCGATGAGGGCGCGGAAGCCATAGTCCTCTAGGGCCCAGATGGCGTGCTCGCGTGAGGAGCCGCAACCGAAGTTCTCCCGGGCAAGGAGGATGCTAGCACCCCGGTAGCGGGGCAGATTGAGTACGAACTCGGGGTTCAGCGGCCGCGTGCTGCAGTCCTGCCCCGGCTCGCCGCGGTCCAGGTAACGCCATTCGTCGAACAAGTTGGGGCCAAAGCCAGTGCGCTTGATGGACTTGAGGAACTGCTTCGGGATGATGGCGTCCGTGTCCACGTTGGCTCGGTTAAGCGGCGCCACCACGCCGTCATGGCGCGTGAAAGGTTTCATCGCGTCGATCTCTGGATGGCCTCGCCGGCCTTCTCGATGTCCTGTCCGATACCGCGCACGGTGTTGCAGCCATAGATGCTGAACACCACGCCAATCGCCAGTCCGATGAGCAACACCTTCACTACACCGAGGATGATCAGGTTTTTCGGGGTCATGCCCTCACCTCACTGAAGCTTGCGTACATCGACGAAATGTCCGAATACCGCCGCGGCGGCGGCCATGGCCGGACTGACCAGATGGGTACGCCCGCCCTGCCCCTGCCGCCCTTCGAAGTTGCGGTTAGACGTAGAGGCGCAGCGCTCTCCGGGCTCCAGCCGGTCGGCATTCATGGCCAGACACATGGAACAGCCCGGATCGCGCCACTCGAAGCCGGCATCTTTGAACACGCGGTCTAAGCCCTCGGCCTCGGCCTGTGCCTTGACCAGGCCGGAACCCGGCACCACCATGGCAAGCTTAACATTGGCCGCCACTTTTCGCCCGCGCGCCACCGCTGCCGCCTCGCGCAGGTCCTCGATGCGCGAATTGGTACAGGAGCCGATAAAGACCTTGTCGACATAAATCTCGGTAATCGGCGTGCCCGGCGTCAGGCCCATGTAGTGCAGGGCCCGCTCCCAGTCGGATTTCTTTACAGCGCTGGGTGCCTCGACGGGGTCGGGCACCCGGGCGTCCACCGGTACCACCATCTCCGGCGAGGTGCCCCAGGTGACCTGGGGCACGATGGCGGCGGCATCGAGTTCGACGACCGCGTCGAACACTGCATCGGGGTCGGATAGCAGCGTGCGCCAGTAGGCCTCGGCCCGCTCCCACATATCGCCCTGCGGCGCATAGGGTCGTCCGCGCAGGTAGTCGATCGTGGTGTCGTCCACCGCCACCATGCCCGTGCGCGCCCCGGCCTCGATGGCCATGTTGCAGAGCGTCATGCGCCCCTCCATGGAAAGGCCGCGGATCGCGCTGCCAGCGAATTCGATGGCATAGCCAGTGCCGCCGGCGGTGCCGATGCGACCGATGACCGCTAAGGCGACGTCCTTCGCAGTGACCCCCCATCCGAGCTTGCCCTCGACCTTGATTAGCATGCGCTTGGACTTTTTCTGCCAAAGGCATTGGGTAGCTAGCACGTGCTCCACCTCCGAGGTGCCGATGCCGAAGGCCAAGGCGGCAAAGGCGCCGTGCGTGCTAGTGTGCGAGTCGCCGCAGACGACGGTCATGCCCGGCTGGGTGAAGCCCTGCTCCGGCCCAACAACGTGCACAATGCCCTGGCGTCGGTCCTGCATCGGAAACTCGACCAGTCCGAATTCTTTACAGTTGGCATCCAGGGTCTCCACCTGCAGGCGCGAGACCGGATCGGCGATGCCCTGTGCCCTTCCGGTGGTAGGCACGTTGTGGTCCGGCACCGCCAGCACCGAATCCCGCCGCCAGGGCTGGCGGCCGGCCAGTTTCAGGCCCTCGAAGGCCTGCGGGCTGGTTACCTCGTGCACCAGATGACGGTCGATGTAGAGCAAGGAGGTGCCATCGGGCTTAACGTGCACCACGTGGGCGTCCCAGAGCTTGTCGTAGAGGGTGCGGGGATGCATACGCTACGCGGTGTGACACAGAAATTGGCATCTTACACCCGGTGCGGGCTTTTGAAGCATCACACTGGCAGATACATCCACGCCCATGTCCGAAGATTTGCATAGCGCAAGTCCATGATGACACTCCCACTGACCAGGCCAGTTTCATGGCTGGACTGCGGCGCCCGCAGGCGCACGCCATCCACGCCAGGCAAAAACCGCCGCCGCAAGTGCGGCCAGACCCGCGCCCAGGCTGAAGGACCAGGCGGGGCTAAGGCTATCCCAGGCGGCACCGGCGTAGAGGCTGCCGAAGGTGCCGCCGACACCGAAGGCCAGGCTGTTATAGAGCGCCTGGCCGCGGGCCTGGACACGGCCGCGGAAATGGCGGTGCACCAGGGCCATGGCCGAGGCGTGATAGGCGCCGAAGGATAGCGCATGCAATGCCTGGGCGATGAGCAGCAGGGGCAGGCTGTCCACCCACCAGGCGATCATCAGGAAGCGCAAGGCGGCCACAAGCAGGGTCATGAGCAACACCGTCTCCACCCGCATATGCCGCAGCACCCGTGGCATGACCAAGAAGACGCCGATCTCGCAGATCACTCCCAGGGCCCACATCCAGCCGGCCATGGTCTTGCTGTAGCCGGCCTCGACCAGGTGGATGGTGAAGAAGGTGTAGTACGGGCCATGCGCCGCGGCCATGAGGATGGCGGCCGCCAACAGGGCCCAGACCTGGGGGCGGCGCAGCACCTGGCTTAAGGGGATGTGTTCGTGATCGGCGAATGCGAGCGCCGCCTCGGGGATGAGCCGGCTGCTCAACCAGATGCCGATGAGCAGCCCGAGCACCACCCAGGGCACAAGCCCAATGGGGTAGTGATCTAGGGCGGCGCCCAGGCCCAGGACCACCAGGATGAAGCCGATGGAGCCCCACAGCCGGATGCGACCGTAGCAATCGGTGCGTTCCCCCAGATGCGTGAGCGTGGTCGCCTCGATTAGCGGCAGCGGCGCGCTCCAGAAGAAGCTGATCAAGCTCATCACCGCGAACATCCACCAGAAGGACTGGCCGAAGAACACACCGACATAGGCGAGCAGGCAGACCAGGGCGGCGGTCTGCACGATGGCCATCCGGCGTCCGGTGCGGTCGGCGATGTGCCCCCAGACGTTGGGCGCGAACATGCGCATGACCTGCAGCAGCGACATGAGCACGCCGATCTGGAAGGCGGCGAAGCCCAGGGACTGAAGATAAAGCCCCCAGTAGGGCGCCATCGCACCGACGAAGGCGAAGTAGAAGAAATAGAAGCCCGACAGACGCCAGTAGGGAACGGAGGACATCGTTTAGGCGAGTGCAACGAAAACGGCCCGGAGATTGCGCTCCGGGCCGCTCACGCACGAGGTGGCCGCCTTAGTGCTCGGCGGCCATGATCATCTTGTAGAGCTTGTCCTTCAGGCTCACGCGCAGCTTCTTCAGCTCCTCGAAGTAGAGGTCCGAGGCCGCCTCCACCCGCTGCTCGATGCGCACGATCTTGTGATCGACATCGTCGTAGTCGCGCATCATGCGGATGAACTCGTCGTTGCTGAGCATCAGCCGGCGGATGGTCTCCTGATGCGCTGGGAACTCGTGGAACAGGTCGTGGCTTTCGATCATGGTCGTGCTCCTTTTGGCTGTGGATCAGGTGAGCGGGGGGCGCCCCGGAATGGCCGGGGTGGGACAGGTGACGTCGGCATTCTGCGCTCGGTGGCGCAGGGCGTGGTCCATCAGCACGATGGCCATCATGGCCTCGGCGATGGGGGTGGCGCGTATGCCCACGCAGGGGTCGTGGCGGCCGTGCGTGACCACCTCCACGGGCTGGCCATCGAGGTCGATGGAGCGGCCGGGCAGGCGGATGGAGGAGGTGGGTTTGACGGCGATGGAGGCGGTGATGGGCTGGCCGGTGGAGATGCCGCCGAGGATGCCGCCGGCATGATTGCTGAGAAAACCCTCGGGCGTGAGCTCATCCCGGTGTTGCGTGCCCTTCTGGGCGACACAGGCGAAGCCGGCGCCGATCTCCACACCCTTGACGGCATTGATGCTCATCAGGGCGTGCGCCAGGTCGGCGTCCAGTCGATCGTAGACCGGTTCGCCAAGACCCACCGGCACGCCCTCCGCCACCACGTTGATGCGCGCGCCGACCGAGTCGCCCTCCTTGCGCAGGGCATCCATGTAGCGTTCCAACTCGGGCACCCGGTCGGGATCGGGGGAGAAGAAGGGATTGGCATCGACGCTGTCCCAGGTCTTGAACTCCAGCACCAGGGGGCCCAGCTGGGCGAGATAGCCGCGGATGACGGTGCCGTACATCTCGTGCAGCCATTTCTTCGCGATCGCCCCGGCCGCCACCCGCACCGCCGTCTCGCGCGCGCTGGAGCGACCGCCGCCGCGGTAGTCGCGGATACCGTATTTCTGCCAGTAGGTGTAGTCGGCATGGCCCGGCCTGAAGGTGCGGGCGATCTCGGAATAGTCCTTGCTGCGCTGGTCCTCGTTGCGGATCAAAAGCGCGATGGGCGTGCCGGTGGTGCGGCCCTCGAAGACACCGGAGAGGATCTCCACCGTGTCCGACTCGCGCCGCTGGGTGACGTGGCGCGAGGTGCCCGGCTTGCGCCGATCCAGGTCGTGCTGGATGTCCGCCTCGGTCAAGGCGAGCCCGGGCGGACAGCCGTCGACGACACAGCCGATGGCCGGCCCGTGCGATTCGCCAAAGGAGGTGACCTTGAAATTGAGGCCCAGAGTGTTGCCGGGCATGGAATCTTCCGCCAAGGTGAAGTCGTGATTATCGCATGCCTGCAGGCGGCTTAGGCAGTGGACGGCCGGGCGAGCACACGCTCTAGCAGCTCCACGCCGAGGCCGACGCCGAAACCGGTGATATCCGTCCCCACCGCCCCCAGCCCGCCCTTGCAGCGGCTGGCAGAAAGGTCGACATGCAACCAAGGCAGATCGTCCACGAAGCGGCTGAGGAAGCGGGCGGCGAGGATGTGGTCGGCCTCGCCTTCCAGGATGCACTGCTTGACGTCGGCCACCTGGCTCTCTAAGGCCTCGTCGTAGTCCTCGGGCGCGGGGAAGGCCACCACCCGCTCGCCGCATGCCAGACCAGCGCTCACAGCCAGGGTGGCCAGATCTTCGCGGTTAGTGAACACACCGCTCATGCGTTCACCTAGGGCAACACCCATGCTGCCGGTTAAGGTGGCGAAGTCGACGATTAAGTCAGGCTTGGCGCGTGCCGCCAGGGTCAGGGTGTCTGCGAGCACCATGCGCCCTTCGGCGTCGGTGTGCACGATCTCGATCGTGGTGCAGTTCAGCGCCGTGACCACCTCGTTCTGGGTGTAGGCCTTAGGCGAGAGGTGGTTCTGGGCGATGGCGAGCCACGCGTCGAGCCGCAGGGGCAGTTTCAGCCGCGAGGCGGCAAGCAGCACGCCTAAGGCGACGGCCGAGCCGTTCATGTCATCGTGCATGTTGTGCATATAGCGCGCGGGCTTCAGGTTGTGCCCGCCGGTGTCGAAGCAGATGCCCTTGCCGACCAGGGCGATGTGGCGGGAGGTGTTGGGACTGCTTTGCTCCACGCCTCTTCCCCGCTTGCGGGGGAGCGCGCGCACGCCGTCGTAGGTGAGACGCACGATCGCCGCGTCCTCATGCTGGCTGCCGCGTGCGACGGCGAGGAAGGCGCCGGCCTTGAGCTTGCGCAGGCGTTTGACATCGTATTCCTCCAGCGCCCAGCCCTCCGCTTCGGCCAGTTCGCGTATGCGGGCACGGTAGGCAGCCGGGGTGAGCAGGTTGGGCGGCAGCCAGGTCAGCCGCCGTGCCAGGGTATTGCCCTCGGCCACGGCCCGCTCACGGCGAAGATTAAGACCCGAGACACCATGGAGCACGATGCGTGCGAGCGGCTTGGCCGGCTTTTCGCCCTTCCAGCTCGGCAGAGGGCTGCCGTTGAGCCAGGCAACATACGCCGCCCAACGGGCAGCCTTAACACGGAAGAACTCGTCGCCGTAGACGGCGATGTGAAGCTCGGCCGGATGTTCGTCCAGCAGGGGCTTGATAGCCTGGCGCAGCAGGGCCTGCCACTGGAAGACAGTGTGCTGCTCATCCAGGCGCAGCCAGGCGGACAGGGCGCCATTGGGGAGTTCCAGGGTCACCGGCTTCTTGGCCAGCCCCGCAGGCTGCACACCCCGTCTGCCCAGGGCAGCCCGGAGGGACGCTTGCGCGGGGGCATCGAACCAGTCCTCGCCGGCGGGCAGGACGATCAGCAGATGGGTGGTCTTGCCGCCCGGCTCGTCCATGGGCGTCTTGCGCACCACAAGCCGGGCTAGCTTGGGGAGGCGTTGTAGGTCTGGATGCATTGTTTGTAGAGGGGAGGTTACCAGTGTCGCATTCTCCCCTGCGCGGGGCGACTTCGCCAGCCACAGCCGGGGCTTAGCAAGAGGTTGAATTGACCGGGCCCAGCCCCCCCGCGATAATTCGCGCACTAAGTAAAGCGATGCGCCGCTTGCGCACGCCAAGCCTCAAAACCGGCTTGCGCCTGGCTGCCTTACCAGACCTGCGCACAAGCTTGCCTTCGGAGAGAGTGATCAATGCCCACGTTGACCCCCGACATCGACCCCCAGGAAACCCGCGAGTGGCTGGATGCCCTGGCGGCGGTCATCGAGGAGGAAGGGCCGGAGCGCGCCCATTTCCTGTTGGAAAAGCTGGTCGACCAGGCGCGCCGCTCGGGGGCCTCCCTGCCCTACAACGCCACTACCGCCTATGTGAACACCATCCCCCTGCACCTGCAGGTCAAGTACCCGGGCGATGCCGCCCTGGAGGCACGCATCAGGGCCTTAATCCGCTGGAACGCGGTGGCCTGCGTGATGCGCGCGAACGAGAAGGTACCCGGTTTGGGCGGACACATCGCCACCTACCAATCGGCCGCCACCCTCTACGAGGTGGGCTTCAACCATTTCTTCCGCGGGCCAAACGCGCCCGGCGGCGGCGACTTAGTCTTCTTCCAGGGCCACTCCTCGCCCGGCATCTATGCCCGCGCCTTCCTGGAGGGACGCATTAGCGAGGCGCAGTTCGCTAACTTCCGTCAGGAAGTAGACGGCGAAGGACTGTCCTCCTATCCCCACCCCTGGCTGATGCCCGACTTTTGGCAGTTCCCCACCGTGTCTATGGGGCTCGGGCCGATCCAGGCCATCTACCAGGCCCGCTTCCTGAGATATCTGCATGACCGCGGCATTGCCGACACCAGCGGACGCAAGGTGTGGGCCTTCCTGGGCGACGGCGAGACCGACGAACCGGAGACCCTGGGGGCCATCACCCTGGCCTCACGCGAAAAGCTGGACAACCTGATCTTCGTGGTCAACTGCAACCTACAGCGCCTGGACGGCCCCGTGCGCGGCAACGGCAAGATCATCCAGGAGCTGGAGGCGGCCTTCCGCGGCGCCGGCTGGAACGTGATCAAGGTGATCTGGGGCTCCTACTGGGACCCCTTGCTGGCCATGGACACCAAGGGCCTGCTGCGCCAGCGCATGGAGGAGTGTCTGGACGGCGAATACCAGAACTTCAAGGCCAAGGGTGGCGCCTACACCCGTGAGCACTTCTTCGGCAAGTATCCGGAACTGAAGGAGATGGTGGCCACGATGTCCGACGAGGACATCTGGCGGCTAAATCGCGGCGGCCACGACCCGCACAAGGTCTATGCGGCCTATGCTGCGGCGGTGAAGCACAAGGGCCAGCCCACCGTGATCCTGGCCAAGACGGTGAAGGGTTACGGTATGGGGGCGGCCGGCGAGGCGCAGAATCCCGCCCATCAGCAGAAGAAGATGGACCTGGAGTCGCTCAAGGCCTTCCGCGACCGCTTTCACATCCCCATCTCGGATGCGGACCTGGAACGCCTGCCCTTCTACCGTCCGGCCGAAGACAGTCCGGAGATCAAGTACCTGCGCGCGCGCAGGGCCGCCCTGGGCGGCTATCTGCCGGCCAGGCGGCGGCGAGCCGCCGAGTCCCTGACGGTGCCCCCCCTGGCCGCCTTCCAGAACATGCTGGAGGCTACCGGCGAGCGTCAGATCTCCACCACCATGGCCTTCGTGCGCATCCTCACCACCTTGCTGCGCGACAAGGTGATCGGCAAGCACATCGTCCCCATCGTCCCGGACGAGGCGCGCACCTTCGGCATGGAGGGCCTGTTCCGGCAGGTCGGCATCTACGCCTCCTCCGGGCAGCTCTACGAACCGGTGGACCATGACCAGGTGATGTACTACCGCGAGGACAAGGGCGGCCAGATCCTGGAGGAAGGCATCAACGAGGCTGGCGCCTTCTCCTCCTGGCTGGCCGCGGCCACTTCTTACAGCGTGAACGGCGTGCAGATGATCCCGTTCTACATCTTCTACTCCATGTTCGGCTTCCAGCGCATCGGCGACCTGGCCTGGGCCGCGGGCGATTCGCGTGCGCGTGGCTTCCTGCTCGGGGGCACCGCCGGGCGCACCACGCTCAACGGGGAGGGCCTGCAGCACGAAGACGGCCACAGTCACCTGCAGGCCGCCTTAATCCCCAACTGCGTTGCCTATGACCCGACCTTCCATTACGAGCTGGCGGTGATCATCCAGGATGGCCTGCGGCGCATGGTGCAGGAACAGGAGGACGTGTTCTATTACATCACCGTGATGAACGAGAACTACAGCCATCCCGGCATGCCGCAGGGGGCCGAGGAAGGCATCCTCAAAGGCTTGTACAGACTGCGCACTGGGGCAGGCGCGCCGGGCGATGCGCAACCCCGTGTCCAGCTGCTGGGCTCTGGCACCATCCTGCGCGAGGTCATCGCCGCGGCCGAGCTGCTAGAGGCCGACTGGGGCGTGGCCGCGGACGTGTGGAGCGCCACCAGTTTCAACGAGTTGCGGCGCGAGGCGCAGGACGTGCACCGCTGGAACCTGCTGCACCCGGATCAGCCGCAGCGCAAAAGCTACGTGGAGCAGTGCTTAGAGGGTACGCAAGGTCCGGTCATCGCCGCCACCGATTACGTCCGCGCTTATCCCGACCTGATACGGCCTTATGTTATGCGCCGCTATGTGACCTTAGGCACCGACGGCTTCGGCCGTTCTGGCTCGCGCGAGCAACTGCGCCGCTTCTTCGAGGTCGACCGTCACTACATCGTGCTCGCCGCCCTCAAGGCCCTGGCCGACGACGGCGTGCTGCCGTATGCCCGCGCCGCCGAGGCCATCCGCAAATACGGTATTAACGCCGACCGGCCCAACCCAATCACGGTCTGAGGAGACGAGATGAACCTGCCCCTTGCAGACGTCGTTCATATCCCCCTCAGGGTGGAGGGGTCTTCTTACCGCGCAATCCGGGTGGCGGCCCGGTGGGAGCCCTGATCATGGCGATCAAGGAAGTCCTCGTGCCGGACATCGGCAATTTCAAGGACGTTGCGGTCATCGAGGTCCTGGTGAAACCGGGCGACCAGATCGCCAAGGATGCCCCTGTGATCACGCTCGAATCGGACAAGGCGGCCATGGACATCCCCGCCCCCTTCGGCGGCACGGTGCGGGAACTTAAGATCAAGGTTGGTGACAAGGTCTCCGAGGGTAGCCCCATCCTGCTGCTCGATACCGCCGGCGCCGAGGATGCGGCGGCGGCCGCACCGATGGTCAAGTCCTTCGCCCCCCCGCCTGCGCCGGAATCGGGCGCAGGTGCCTTGGCCGCCGCCATCGCCAACGTCCCACCGCCCTCTAATCCCATGCCAGAGGTGCTAGACCCCATACCGCCCAGGGACAAACCGGCGCCTGAGGCGGCTCGGGCCGAGTTCGCAGCCGGCAAGCCCGCGCATGCTAGCCCATCGGTTAGGCGCTTTGCGCGGGAACTGGGCGTGGACCTCAGCCGCGTCAAGGGCAGTGGCCCGCGCGGACGCATCCTCAAGGAGGACGTGCAGGCCTGGGTCAAGGGCGAGCTGGAGAAACCGCGCGCCGAGGCCCCAGGCTTGGGCCTTACGCTGCCCGCCGCGCCGGCCATCGATTTTGCGCAGTTCGGCGAGATCGAGACCCAACCGCTATCGCGCATCAAGCGGCTGTCCGGGGCGAATCTCGCCCGCAACTGGATCACCGCCCCTCATGTTACCCAGTTCGACGAGGCCGACATCACCGATCTGGAGGCCTTCCGCAAGTCCATGCTGGACGAGGCCGCAAAACGCGGGGCCAAACTCACCCTGCTCGCCTTCCTGATGAAGGCGGTGGTCAACGCCCTGCGCACATATCCTCAGTTCAACGCCTCGCTGGCGCCAGATGGCGAGAACCTGGTGCTGAAGAAGTACTTCCACATCGGCTTCGCCTGCGAGACCCCGGACGGGCTGGTGGTGCCGGTGATCCGCGACGTCAACCGCAAGGACGTGTTGGACATCGCCCGTGACCTAGGCGATCTCTCGTCGCGGGCGCGCGCGCGCAAGCTCAAGGTGGAGGAGATGCAGGGCGGTTGCTTTACCATCACCAGTCTGGGCGGCATCGGCGGCACCGCCTTCACGCCCATCATCAACTGCCCGGAGGTCGCCATCCTGGGTGTGTCACGCGCGAGCATAAAGCCGGTTTGGGACGAGAAAACCGGAAAATTCGAGCCGCGTCTGATGCTGCCCCTGTCCCTGTCATACGACCACAGGGTCATCGACGGCGCCGATGGCGCACGCTTTACCAGCCACCTGCGGCAGGTGCTCTCCGACGTGCGGCGTCTGTTGCTGTAAAGGCGAGGATGGGGGATGGGCATCCCCGCAAGACCCTCTCCCACGTCCCGTATCCTATTCCCCACCCCGGCCACCACCATGAACCCAAGTATTGAAGTCAAGGTCCCCAACATCGGCAATTTCAAGGACGTTGCGGTCATCGAAGTCCTGGTCAAGCCGGGCGACTCGGTGGCCAAGGACGATCCGCTGATCACGGTGGAATCCGACAAGGCGGCCATGGGCATCCCCAGCCCCCGCGCCGGCGTGATCGAAAAGCTGGTCGTACAGGTGGGAGACAAGGTGTCGGAAGGCTCCACTATCCTGCTGTTGCAGGCCGCCGACCCCCTCCCCACCCCTGCAAGCGGCGAAGCGGTCGGGGGAGAGACTACGACCGGCATGCCCTCCCCCAGCCCTTCTGGCCACCCTCTACCGTTGCGGGGAGAGGACAGGAAGGCAGACCTGCATGCCCAGGTCCTAGTCCTCGGTGCCGGCCCCGGCGGTTATACCGCCGCCTTCCGCGCCGCCGACCTCGGGCTTAAGGTGGTCCTGGTGGAGCGCTATGCCAGCTTAGGCGGCGTGTGTCTCAACGTCGGCTGCATCCCATCCAAGGCGCTGTTGCATGCCGCCCGTGTCATCACCGAGTCGGCGGAGATGGCCGCGCATGGCATCGCCTTCGGCCGGCCTCAGATCGATTTGGAGCGGCTGCGCCGCTGGAAAGAACTCGAGGTCGTGGCCAAGCTCGCGGGCGGCTTAGCGCAGCTGGCTAAACAGCGTCAGGTCACGGTGGTGCAGGGCGTTGGCCGCTTCAGCGGCCCGCACACTCTGGAAGTCGTCACGCCTGAGGGCAGCAGGACCATAAGCTTCGACCATGCCATCATCGCCGCCGGTTCACAGCCCATCAGGCTGCCATTCCAGCCCGACGACCCGCGCGTCATGGATTCGACCGGCGCGCTCGCCTTAGCCGACATCCCTGAGCGCATGCTGATCGTTGGCGGCGGCATCATCGGCTTGGAGATGGGCACCGTCTACGACGCCCTGGGCAGCCGGGTCACGGTGGTGGAACGCGGCGGTCAGCTCATCCCAGGCTGCGATGCCGACCTGGTCAGGCCGCTGGTCAAGCGCATGGAGCGGCGGTTCGAAAAGATCATGCTAAACACCGGTGTCACTGGCATGGAGGCGAAGTCTGACGGCATCCACGTCACCCTGGAGGCCGGCGGACAGACCTCGACCGAGGTCTACGACCGCGTCCTGGTCGCCATCGGCCGCCGACCCAACGGCCGTCAGATCGGCGCCGAGGCCGCCGGTGTCGCTATAGACGAACGCGGCTACATCGCCGTCGACCGGCAGATGCGCACCAACGTGCCACACATCTTCGCCATCGGCGACATCGTCGGCCAGCCCATGCTGGCGCACAAGGCGGTGCACGAGGGCAAGGTGGCGGCGGAGGTGATCGCCGGGCACAAGGTGGAATTCCAGGCCCTGGCCATCCCCTTCGTGGCCTACACCGACCCAGAAGTGGCCTGGGTGGGCGTGACCGAGACCGAGGCCAAGGCCCGCGGCATCGAGATCGAGAAGGGTGTCTTCCCTTGGGCTGCCAGCGGCCGGGCCTTGTCGATCGGGCGCACCGAGGGCATGACCAAGCTGATCCTGGACAAGGCGAGCGGCCGTGTGATCGGCGCCGGGCTAGTCGGTGTCAACGCCGGCGAGTTGCTGGCCGAGGCCGTGCTGGCCATCGAGATGGGTGCCACGGCGGAGGATATCGGGCTTACCATCCATGCCCATCCCACCCTCTCCGAGACCGTCTGCTTCGCCGCCGAGATGGCGGAAGGCACCATCACCGACCTGTTGCCTCCGCGTACGAGATAGCAAACGCAGTCAACAACCCGGGTTGTTCACCCGGTGGCAATTCTAGGTGTAGCACCCCGAACGATTGTTGCGTCCCCTCGGAACCTTGGCAGGGCAAGGCCCTGCCCTGGGAGATCAGAGCCAGACCATCAGCCCGGTCTCGTAGGGGTGGGTGAGCAGGTCGTGGTAGGGATAGACCCGTATGCGGTAGAGCAGCCGCCCGCATAGTTCGGGTGTAAGTGTCAGCGCGAAGTCGCATTCGTTGCCGGTACGGCTGACCGCCTTGAACGGCTGGGCCGTCAGGTCCTTGTCCTGGCCGTTCTTCGAGACGCGACCGATGAGGAGCTCGACACGCACGTCCTCTGGGGTGAGGCCGTTCAAGTTGACCGCGACCTTGAGCTCCATGCTCTCGCCATAGGTGATGCGCCGTTTCGGGTCGTCCAGGCGACGCAGCGTGACCCCGCTCCAGGCCTCACGCACCCTGGCCTTCCAGGCGGCCAGCACCTGGGCGGCGGCGAAACCGTTTTCGGAGTAGCGCCGCCACTGCCGGCTGGCGGGGGCGTAGAAGCGGTTGACGTATTCCACCACCATGCGTGTGGAATTGAACCGGGGTAGGAGGGTGGCGATGGAGCGCTTGGCCATCTTCACCCATTCGGGCGAGAAGCCCAGTTCGTTGCGCCGGTAGTACATGGGGATGACCTGGTCCTGCAGCAGCTCGTAGAGACCGCGGCTGTCTTCCAGATTGCGGCGGGCATCATCGTAGTATTCGGGCGAGGGGCGGATGGCCCAGCCGTTGGTCCCGTCATAACCCTCGTCCCACCAGCCGTCCAGCACGGAGAGGTTGATGACGCCGTTCATGCCGGCTTTCATGCCGGATGTACCCGAGGCCTCCAGGGGATAGATGGGGTTGTTGAGCCAGACATCGCATCCCGAGACCAGGCGCCGGGCGAGGCCCAGGTCATAGCCCTCGACCAGCAGGAACTTGCCTTCGAATTCCGGGCTGCGGGTGATCTCGTGGATGCGGCGGATCAACTCCTGCCCCGGCTTGTCGGCCGGGTGGGCCTTGCCGGCGAAGATGAAGAGCACCGGACGCTTGTCGTCATGCACGATCTCGCGCAGCCAGTCCATATTCTCCAGCAGCAGGGTGGCCCGCTTGTAGGTGGCGAAGCGGCGGGCGAAGCCGATGATGAGGACGTTGGGGTCGAGCGGGTTTGCGTATTTGAGCATACGCTCCAGGTGCGCCTCGGAGCCGTGATTGCGCAGATGTTGCTGCGTATAGCGATAGCGCACCGTATGCAGCATCTGGGTCTTGAGGGTCTGGTGTATGGACCAGAACTGGTTGTCCGGGATGTTCTGCACCCTCTCCCAGAAGTCGACATCGCGCAGGCGCCGACGCCATTCATAGCCGAGCTTGTTGTCGAACAGGTCCTGCCACTCCCTCGCCAGCACGGTGGGCACGTGCACGCCGTTGGTGATGTAGTCCATGGGCGACTCGTGCGGGCTAACCTGGGGCCACATGTCGGCGCAGATGCGGGCGGAGACTTCACCGTGGATGCGGGAGACGCCATTGTGGTGGCGCGAGCCGTGCAGGGCCAGTTTGGTCATGTTGAAATCCTGGCCGTGCCCGGCGCCGCCCAGGCGCATGAACTCCTCTCGTGACACCCCCAGGTCGGTGCAGCAATTGCCGAAGTAGTCCCAAATCATCTCCTCGGCGAAGTGATCGTGCCCCGCCGGCACCGGCGTGTGCGTGGTGAACACGGTGGAGGCGGCCACCGCCTCCAGGGCGGCGTAGAAGGAGATGCCGTTCTTCACCTCGCGGCGGATGCGCTCCAGTACCAGGAAGGCGGCGTGGCCCTCGTTGATGTGGTAGACGGTGGGATTGATGCCCAGCTGCTCCAGGGCGCGGACGCCACCGACGCCCAAGACGATCTCCTGCTGGATGCGGGTATGACGGTCGCCGCCATAGAGCTGATGGGTGATGTAGCGGTCCTCGGGCCGGTTCACCGGCAGGTCGGTGTCCAGCAGATAGAGCTTGATGTGGCCGACATGGGCCACCCAGACCTTGACCTCCACGCGCCGGCCGGGCAGGTCGACATGCACGTGCACCTCGCTGCCGTCCTCGCACCGGGCAGGCTCGATGGGCAGGTCGTCGAAGTCGGCGTCGGTGTAGGTGGCGATTTGGTTGCCGTCATTGTCGATCTGCTGGGCGAAATAGCCTTGCCGATAGAGCAGGCCCACAGCCACGAAGGGCAGCCTCAGGTCGGAGGCGCTCTTGCAGTGGTCGCCAGCGAGGATGCCCAGGCCGCCCGAATAGACGGGAAGGCTCTCGTGCAGACCGAACTCGGCGCAGAAATAGGCGATCAGATCACCCGCCTTCAGGTCCAGGTGCTGCTCGAGGCGCAGGGGCTCGCTCATGTAGGTGTCGAAGGACGAGAGCACCCGGTTGTAGTTGCCCAGAAAGATATGGTCCTCGGCGGCCTCGACCAGCCGCTGTTCGTCCACCCGCTTGAGAAAGGCCTTGGGGTTGTGTCCGACGGCGTCCCACAGGCCAGGGTGCAGGCGGGCGAACAGGGTGCGCGTGAGGTGGTCCCAGCTGTACCAGAGGTTCTCCGACAGCTCGGTTAAGCGTGAAAGACGGCGTGGTATACGAGGGTTGACCTCGATGACGAAGGGGGTGCCGGGTTTCATGTTCTTGTTCCTTTACTGACTGCGGGTGACGGTTGAGCTCTGAGCGTTGACACACCTCACTGCGGTCGGGGACCCATGGGCGGCCAACGCCTCCTAGTGCAGCGCTTCGTTCTTTTTGGAACTTGTCTTGCCGAATGCATAGGGCATGTAGGTCGCCCTTCAGGGCGACTCGTCGGGCTTAAGCCCGGCCTACAAGGGCCGCCGCAAGAGCCGGTAATTCCAAAGCACTACACTAGACTGCCAGTTCGGCATCATCCTTTGATGAAGTGTTCCCGGTAGTACTTAAGTTCGCCGATGGATTCGTAGATGTCGGCCAGCGCGGTGTGCTTGTTCTCCTTCTTGAAGCCGTCCTTGAGTTCCGGCCGCCAGCGCGCCGCCAGTTCCTTGAGCGTGGAGACGTCCAGGTTGCGGTAGTGGAAGTACGCCTCCAGTTTGGGCATGTAGCGAGCGAGGAAGCGGCGGTCCTGGCAGACGGAATTGCCGCACATGGGCGAGGTGCGCTTCGGGACGTGTCGCTGCATGAAGGCCAGCATCTGTGCCTCCACGTCCGACTCGGTCAGATGCGAGGCCTTGACCTTGTCGATCAGGCCGGACTTGCCATGCGTGCCCTTGTTCCAGCTGTCCATGGCATCCAGCACGGCATCGGCCTGGTGTACCACCAGTACGGGCCCTTCCTCGACCGTCTCCAGGTTCTTGTCGGTCACCACCATGGCTACCTCCAGGATGCGGTCGGCATCGGGAT
>DAITOH010000002.1:0-37154 GCA_036834225.1 Thiobacillaceae bacterium
GTTGCTCAGGCTGTAGCCGGCCGCGCTGTTTCGCAATAAGGCCAAGGCTTGGCCTTAACGCATAGTTGTGCGCCACGCTGCACATTGCGTCGCTGCATGCTGTGGTCCTCGGCCCAGGCCCGCTCGATGCTCTCGACGCGAGTTATACTTAGACCGCGGATACGGCCCTGGCGATAGGTGACCTGGGCGTCCGGGACTGCGTCCAGATTCTGGTGGCACCAATCCAGGCGCACCCAGCCATTCTCCAGGCTGCTGTCGAGGATGCTGATGCGGTTATAAGAGGTGGTGCCGGGCCTGTCGGACGGGTTGGTCAGGAAGCGCAGTTCACCCTCGTTGACATCGGCCGTGCCCTTGAAGAACAGCTCATCCGGATCCGACGACCATGCGAGCGTAGCGACCAACAACAGTAGCGCCAGCACGCTGCCGATGCGCTCAAGGGATGGTGAGGGTGATGCGTCGTGCGCCATCGAAACGTGTGGCCCAGTAGCGGTTGTTCATGTCGGAAACGGTGACCTTCCTGTCTCGACGGCTGCTGGCATGCACGAACTTGCCGTCACCCTTGTAGATGCCGACATGGGAGAACGGACGGCCTAGGGTGTTGAAGAAGACCAGATCCCCGGGCCTAAGTTCACTCGGCTCGACTGGTTCGCCCTGCTGGCTGATATCCCTGGCATTGTGCGGGAGATCGATATCCAGCGTTTGTTTGTAGACATAGCGCACCAGCCCACTGCAATCGAGCCCGGTGTCGGGACGACGTCCCCCCATTTTGTATGGTGTGCCCAAGAGATTGAGTGCGGCTAGCAGAGGGGCGCCCAGTTCCTTGGGGCCCGACTGCAGGATGTCCGTAGCACGCGCCGGCATGGCGGCAGCGAGCGTGAGGAGCAGGATAAGGGCGGTCACGGCAGATTGTCGCATCGGTACTCGACTGTGTCTGATGGCATGATGGTGCGGCGTGATGGTCCGGGTGGCGGGATGGGCCTGCGGCTTCGGATCGATCACGGGGTTGCAGGTCGGCCTTCAGCCCGGCCTGCGTCCTGACGAACGAGCTAGTATTAAGCCACCGCAGCACGATATCTGTCTAGTATGGAAATGTGGATCTGATAAACCACTTGAAAGGAGTGTGCCAAGTCCATGGAAAACAATCAGGATGTACGTGTTGCGCTGGCTGACTTGAGCGCCGGCGAGGGGGCGCTTAAGGAGCGGGTGCGCGCCTTGGTCCTGGATGCCGTGCTGCGCCGCAATGCGGATCCCAAGGCCCTGCGGGAGGTACTGAGGGACGCCGTGGCGGGTGTGGGGGACGGCCTGGGCCGACGCGGCGAGGCGGCGGGTCAGGCCTTGCAGGAGGCCATGGAGGGGCTGGACGAGGCTATCGGCAGATCGGTCTATGCCCTGCAGATGGCGCTGGAGGAGGCCTGGGGTCAGGGCCGGCAGTTCGCGCAACAGGACCTTAAGGAGGCCGCCGATGCGCTCAGGGATCTAAAGGACGATCTCCTGCGCACGCTCAAGGAGACCGCGGATCGTGCCCAAGGCGGTGTCCGGGACGAACTCGTCCGCATGACCGATCACCTTCGCCGCACGGGCACAGACACGGGTGCTCGGGTGCGCGATGTCCTCGCCGTGCTGCAGGTGCATCTAGGCACCGCGGCCAGCGGCGCGTCCACCGACGCCAAGGAGGCGGCCAGGACGGCGGCGTCGCGGCTGGCCGAGGTCGCCTCCGGTATCCTGCGCGGGTTGGCCGACGCCATCGACGCCCGCAAGGGCTAAACTGCGGTCCGTACCCATGTTGCGACAGACCCTCTCCGTAGTACGGGACCTGCCCCGCCTGCACGAGATCGCCTCGGTGCTCATCCGCTACGGCTGGGGCGACGTGGTGCGCCTCCTGGGCATCTCCCACATCCTGGAGCGCGCCGGCCGTCTGCTGCGTTGGCAGACTACCAGCGAGGTCACCGCACTGGACCTGCCCGTGCGCATCCGCATGGCCCTGACGGAGCTGGGGCCCACCTTCGTCAAGCTGGGTCAGGTCCTAGCCACCCGCGTCGATGTCTTTCCGCCGGACTGGATCGCCGAGTTCGAGCAGTTGCACAGCCGGGTGCCGCCGGTGCCCTTCGAAGAGATCCGCCCCCAACTGGAAAAGGCGCTGGGCCGTCCCCTGGACGAGGTCTTCGAGCGCTTCGAGACCACCGCCTTTGCCGCCGCATCGATCGCCCAGGTCCACCGGGCGGTCCTCAAGGATGGCAGCCGGGTGGTGGTCAAGGTACGCCGGCCGGGCATCGTGCCCAATATCGAGGCCGACCTGCGCATCCTGGGACATCTGGCCCGTCTGGTAGAGTCGGAGATACCCGAGGCGCGCCGCTATCACCCGGCGCAGATCGTGCAGCAGCTGCAGCGTTCACTGCGACGCGAACTGGACATGGTGAAGGAGGCGCGCAATATCGAGCGTTTCGCCCAGAACTTCGCCGACGATGCGACGGTGCACATCCCCCGCGTGTACTGGGAATACTGTTCCGAGGTGGTCAACGTCCAGGAGGAGCTGCAGGGGGTGCCGGGCACGGATCTGAACGCAGTCAAGGCCGCCGGCCTAAACCCCGGTGTGCTTGCTTCGCGCGGCGGGGATGCGGTGCTGAAGATGATCCTGCTAGATGGCTTTTTCCATGCCGACCCGCATCCGGGCAATGTCATCTACCTGCCCGGCAACGTCATCGGCATGATCGACTTCGGCATGGTCGGAAGGCTCACCGAGCGGCGTCGGGAGCAGATCATCGACTTCCTCAATGCCATGGTCCTCAAAGACGAGGAGGGCATGCTCAATGTGCTGCTCACTTGGGCAGGAGAGGCCGAGGTAGACGAGGAACGGCTTGCCTACGACATCTCGGAGATGGTGTTCAGCTACGACAACCTGACTCTGAAAGACGTGCAGATCGGCCCGCTGCTGGCTGACTTCACCATGCTGATGCGCGACAACAACCTGACCCTGCCCGCGGACCTGACCCTGCTGTTCAAGGCGCTGATCACCCTGGAGGGGCTCGGGCGCCAGTTAACGCCTGACTTCCACATGGTGGACCACCTCGAGCCGTTCATCCGTCAGGTCCACGCCAACCGCTACACCCCCGAAGCCATGGTCAAGCGGGCCCGGCACGGACTGCAAGAGATGCTGGAGGTCGTGCTCGGGTTGCCGCGGGACTTAGCGCACCTATTTCGCCTAGCCCGGCGCGGCAACCTCAGGATCGACCTGGACATCAAGCGCCTGGACCACTTCGGGCATCAGCTCAACAAGGCCTCCAACCGGCTCACCATGGGGGTGCTCACCGCCTCTCTGATCATCGGTTCCTCCATCATCATGACCATTCCCGACACCCCATTGGGGCTTGCGCTGCTGGGCACTTTCGGCTTCGTGCTGGCTTTCGGTAACAGCGTCTGGATCGTCTTTTCCATCTGGCGCTCCGACAAGGACTGAGCGATTGGTTACAATCCTGTTCTGCTCGCGCCTTTAAACCGGCGAGCCCGTTTTGTCATCGAACAGGGATGAAGCCCATCATGGAACGCATCTACAACTTCAGCGCCGGTCCCGCGGTATTGCCGCGGGAAGTCCTCGAACAGGCCAGGGAGGAACTGGTCAACTGGCGCGGCTGCGGCATGTCCGTCATGGAGATGTCGCACCGCGGCAAGGAATACATGGGGATCCAGGCCCAGGCCGAGAGCGACCTGCGCGAACTGATGGCCATCCCGGCGCATTACAAGGTGCTGTTCCTGCAGGGGGGGGCCTCCAGCCAGTTCGCCATGGTGCCCATGAACCTGTTGCGCGGCAAGTCGAGTGCCGACTACCTCAATACCGGCGAGTGGTCGAAGAAGGCGATCAAGGAGGCGCAGAAGTATTGCAAGGTCAACGTCGTCGCCAGCAGCGAGGATCGCAACTTTACCTACGCCCCGGCGCAAGAGACCTGGAAGCTCGACCCCAATGCCGCCTATGTGCACTACACCCCCAACGAGACCATAGGCGGGGTGGAGATCTTCTGGACGCCGGAGACGGGCGATGTGCCCCTGGTGGCCGACATGTCCTCCACCATCCTGTCGCGACCGATCGATGTCTCTAAATATGGCCTGATCTATGCCGGGGCGCAGAAGAACATCGGCCCCGCCGGTGTTACCGTGGTCATCGTCCGCGAGGACCTGCTGGGGCAAACGCTCCCCGGCACGCCGACCATGTTCGACTACAAGACCCACGCCGACAACAAGTCGATGTACAACACCCCGCCCACCTACAGCATCTACATCGCCGGTCTGGTGTTCAAGTGGTTGAAGGACAAGGGCGGGCTGCAGGCTATAGAGCGCATCAACATCGCTAAGTCGCAGCTCCTGTACGACTACCTGGACAGCACGGATTTCTACAACTCGCCCGTGGCGCCGGAAAACCGCTCGCGCATGAACATCCCCTTCACCCTGAAGGACGCCGCCTTAGAGGAGGAATTCCTCAAGGGGGCGAAGGCCCGCGGTCTGCTGCAACTGAAGGGGCACCGCTCGGTGGGGGGCATGCGCGCTTCCATCTACAACGCCATGCCCGTCGAAGGCGTAGAGGCCCTAATCGATTACATGAAAGAGTTCGAGCGCACCTATGGCTAAGTCCTTTAAGATCCAAACCTTAAACAAGATCTCGCCCAAGGGCCTGGCGATTTTACCCGCCCACTATACGGTCGGCGATGCGGTGGACCAGCCGGACGCCATCCTCGTGCGCTCGTACAACATGCACGAGTTGGAGATCCCCCCTAGCGTGCAGGCCATAGGCCGTGCCGGTGTGGGGACTAACAACATCCCAGTGAAGAAGATGAGCGAGCGGGGCGTGCCCGTGTTCAACGCCCCGGGTGCAAACGCCAACGCGGTCAAGGAGCTGGTCATCGCCGGCATGCTCATGGCGGCGCGCAACATCGGCGAAGCCATGGCCTTTGTCGCCGCGCTCACGGGCACCGATGAGGAACTGCACAAGAAGACCGAGGCCGAAAAGAAGCGCTTCGTCGGCCGGGAGTTGCCCGGACGCACGCTGGGCATCATCGGCCTGGGCGCTATCGGCTCCCTGGTGGCGGACGCAGCCATCAAGCTCGGCATGCAGGTCATCGGCTTTGATCCGGGCATCACCGTGGAGGCGGCGTGGAAGCTGCCGTCTAGCGTGCACAAGGCGGAATCAATCGAGGAGCTGGTCAAGACCGCCGATTTCATCACCCTGCACGTGCCCCTGGTGGAGTCCACCCGCAACATCATCAACACGCAGCGGATCGCCCTGATGAAGGGCGGGGTGGTCCTGCTCAACTTCGCACGTGAGGGCGTGGTGGACAACGCCGCCGTGCTCGCCGGCCTCAGGGATGGCAAGCTGCATGCCTATGTGTGCGACTTCCCCGCCCAGGCTCTAAAGGGGCAGAAGAACGTCATCTGCCTGCCGCACCTGGGTGCCAGCACCGAGGAGGCGGAGGAGAACTGTGCGGTCATGGTCGCCAAGCAGGTCTCGGACTATCTCGAAAACGGCAACATCCTCAATGCTGTGAACTTCCCCAACGTGTCCATGCCGCGAGAGTCCGCCTTCCGTCTGGGCATCGCCAATGCCAACGTGCCGAACATGGTGGGGCAGATCTCCACCGCCTTAGCCAAGGCCGGGTTGAATATCCACAACATGGTCAACAAATCCAAGGGCGACATGGCCTACACCCTGGTCGACGTGGATAGCGCCGTGCCCGCCGACCTGTTGGAACGCATCGGCAGCATCGAGGGCGTGCTCAGGCTGCGCTACCTGCCCGTGGAGGGGTGATCTGTTCATGGGTCAGTCCCTCGAGCGGCTGCGGCAGGACATCGATCGGATCGACGATCGCATCCTCGGTCTGCTGAACGAACGCGCGCGTCTAGCGCAGGCCATCGGTCACCTGAAGAACGGCAGTGTCTATCGGCCGGAACGCGAGGCGCAGGTAATACGCCGTCTGCTGGCAGCGAACGCGGGGCCTCTGCCAGCAGAGGCTGTTGAGCAGCTGTTTCGCGAGATCATGTCGGCCTGCCGCGCCCTGGAGCGGCCCCTTAGCGTCGCCTACCTGGGTCCGGCGGGCACCTTCTCCGAGGCGGCGGCCATCAAGCAGTTCGGCCATGCCGTTCAGGCACTGCCTAAGTCCTCCATCGACGAGGTCTTCCATGCTCTAGAGCGTGGCGAGGCCCAGTTTGGCATCGTGCCGGTGGAGAACTCCACCGAGGGCGCGGTCAGTCGCACCCTCGACCTGCTGCTGTCAAGCAACCTCAAGATCTGCGGCGAGGTCATGCTGCGCGTGCGGCAGCACCTGATGCGGCGCGGCGAGGGTCTCGACGGCATCGAGGTGGTGTACTCGCATGCCCAGTCGCTGGCCCAGTGCCACGCCTGGCTGAATCAGAACCTGCCTCTGGCCAGCCGCATCCGGGTGACCAGCAACGGAGAGGCGGCGCGCATGGCCGCTGAGAACCCAAGCGCGGCCGCGGTCGCCGGCGAGATCGCCGCCGAGCACTACGGGCTTACCATCGTCGCCCGCGACATCGAGGATGACCCCAACAACACCACCCGCTTCCTGGTGCTAAGTCAGGAAGATGCCGAACCCTCGGGACAAGACAAGACTTCGTTGGTACTCTCGACCAAGAACAAGCCGGGCACCCTGCTCAAGTTGCTCACCCCCTTCGCCCGCAACGGTATTAGCCTGACCAAGCTGGAGTCGCGGCCGGTGCGCAACGGCCTGTGGGAATACGTCTTCTTCATCGACATCGAGGGCCACCGCAGCGATGCGCTCGTCCAGGACACCTTAGCCGCGGTGGAACCCCACACCACCCTGCTTAAGATCCTGGGCTCTTATCCCAAGGCCACCAGCTGAACATGACCTTGATCGACCGGGTGCCCGAGCACATCCGCGCCATTGCCCCATACAAGCCCGGCAAGCCCATATCTGAGCTGGCGCGGGAGATGGGTTTCGCAGCCGGCGACATCATCAAGCTCGCCTCCAACGAAAACCCCCTGGGTATTAGCCCCTTGGCCAGGGCCGCGGTAGAGCGGGCGGTGGCCGAGCTCGGCCGTTATCCAGACGGCAACGGCCACAGCCTCAAGACGGCCCTGTCACGCCGCCTCGGGGTGGGGCTAGACCAGATCGTGCTCGGCAACGGTTCTAACGACGTGCTGGAACTGACCGCCCGCCTGTTTCTGGGCCCTAACACCTCCGCGGTCTACGCCCAGCACGCCTTTGCCGTCTATCCTCTCGCCACCCAGGCCTGTGGCGCGGTCGGCATCGAGGTCCCGGCGCGGGCGTATGGCCATGACCTTGAGGCCATGGCCGACGCCATCCGGGACGACACCCGCCTAGTCTTCATCGCCAATCCCAACAACCCCACGGGCACCCTCCTTAAGGCAGAAGAACTGCATGCCTTCCTGGGCAGGGTTCCGGCGAATGTCGCCGTCGTGCTGGACGAGGCCTACAGCGAGTATCTGGACCCCGAGCAGCGCGCACCTAGCCTGGAATGGCTGAACGAGTTTCCCAATCTCATCTTAACCCGCACCTTCTCCAAGGCCTATGGTCTGGCAGGCTTGCGCGTGGGCTACGCCCTGGCCCGGCCCGAGGTGGCCGAGCTACTCAACCGGCTGCGTCAGCCCTTCAACGTCAACAGCCTGGCCCTTGCTGCTGCCGAGGCCGCCCTCGACGACGAGGACTTCCTGGCCGCCAGCAAGCGGCTTAATGATGCTGGCCTAGCGCAATTGAGCGAAGGTTTCCGGCGCTTGGGGCTCGCTTACATCCCATCCTGGGGCAACTTCGTCTGCGTGCGTGTGGGCGACGCCAGCCGGGTGTATCAGGAACTTCTGCGGCGGGGGATCATCGTGCGACCGGTGGACAACTACGGCCTGCCCGAGCACCTGAGGGTGTCGGTCGGCACTAAGGCGCAGAACGCGCGTCTCTTGGCCGCCTTGGCCGAGGTCGTGCAGGCGTGATCCGGCGTCTGGCCATCCTCGGCGTCGGCCTCATAGGCGGCTCGCTGGCCCTGGCGCTCAAGCGCACGGGTCTGGTGGAGACCGTGGTCGGCGCAGGTCGCAGGCGCGAAAACCTCGATGTTGCCCTCAAGGCCGGTGTCATCGACGCTATCGCCGATAGCCCCGCCCAGGCTGTTCAGGGCGCGGACGTGATCGTTCTGGCTGTGCCGGTGGGAGGCATGCCGGGGCTCATGGACCAGATCGCCCCCCAACTGCATGATCGTGTCGTGCTCACCGACGTCGGCAGCACCAAGCAGGACGTGGTGGCTGCTGCGCGTACCCTGCTGCCGGCCCACCTGTCACGGTTCGTGCCCGGCCATCCTATCGCCGGTGCCGAGACGAGCGGGGTGAGGGCGGCCCACGCCGATCTCTATCGTGGCAAGGACGTCATCCTCACCCCCCTGCCGGAGAACGATCCCGCGGCCGTGGAGCAGGTCCGGGCCATGTGGGCGGGCTGCGGCGCGCATGTAGAGCGCATGTCTGCTGAGGATCATGACCGGGTCTTCGCCGCCGTAAGCCATCTGCCCCATCTGGCCGCCTTTGCCCTCATGGATGAACTGGCCGGCCGGGATAACAGCCAGCAGTTCTTTCGTTACGCAGGTTCCGGTTTCCGTGATTTCACCCGCATCGCCGGGAGCCATCCCGAGATGTGGCGGGACGTGGCCCTGGCCAACCGCGAGGCGGTGGTGGCCGAACTCGATGCCTATATCGAGCGTCTTGCACGCATCCGCGACCTGATCTTGGCCGTCGACCGCGAGGCCCTGATGGACGTCCTAAGCCGGGCCAGCCGTGCCCGCCAGCAGTGGGCTAAGAGCAAAACGAGGACAGGGTCGTGAACACGGAACATCTCGATCTGCCTCCAGCTCACGGTGCTCGTGGCAGCGTGCGTCTGCCCGGCTCCAAGAGCATCTCCAACCGCATCCTGCTGCTGTCCGCGCTGGCTCAGGGGTCGACCGAGGTCGAGGCCCTGCTCGAATCGGACGACACCCGTGTGATGCTGGAGGCCCTCAGTCGACTGGGTGTGCGATGGGAGCGCCATCCGGGCACAGACGACTATCGGGTCGAAGGCGTAGGCGGGGCTTTCCCGGTCAAGCGCGCTGCGCTCTTCCTGGGCAATGCCGGCACCGCCTTTCGCAGCCTGACCGCCGCCACCGCCCTTGCCGGCGGCCACTACACCCTGACCGGGGTGCCGCGCATGCACGAGCGCCCGATCGGCGACCTGGTCGACGCCCTGCGGCAACTGGGTGCGCAGATCCGCTATCTGGACAAGCCGGGTTTCCCGCCCCTGGAGATCTCTCCCCCCGCGCGCCCCGATGGCGGATTGAGGGGGGGGGAGCCCCTGACGGTCAACGTCAGGGGCAATGTCTCCAGCCAGTATCTTACCGGTCTGCTGCTCTCCGCGCCCTTGCTGTCCGGGCCTATGACGGTGCGGGTGGATGGCGAGCTCATCTCCAAGCCCTATGTGGAGATCACCCTCAACCTCATGCGCCGCTTCGGCATCGTGGTCGAGCGGCAGGACTGGGCGAGCTTCACCGTGCCTGCGGCCGCCTATGTCAGCCCCGGCCGCATCCGCGTCGAAGGCGACGCCTCCTCAGCCTCTTATTTTCTCGCTGCGGGCGCCCTCGGCGGTGGTCCCGTCCGTGTGCAGGGGGTGGGCCGGGACAGCATCCAAGGCGACGTCCGCTTCGCCGAAGCCCTGGCGACGATGGGGGCCCGCATCGCCATGGGCGGTGACTGGATCGAGGCCGCGGCGCCGGCGGTGGGGCGGCTCAAGGCCCTGGACCTGGACTGCAACCACATCCCCGACGCGGCCATGACCCTCGCTGTGGCCGCCCTGTTCGCGGAGGGGACGACCACGCTGCGCAACATCGCCAGTTGGCGGGTCAAGGAGACCGACCGCATCGCCGCTATGGCCACCGAGCTCAGAAAGCTAGGTGCGACGGTGGAGGAGGGGGCGGACCATCTGCGCATCACCCCGCCTCACCCTGCTGCGCTTACCCCTCACGCCACCATCGACACCTACGACGACCACCGCATGGCGATGTGTTTTTCCCTGATCTGTCTGGGTGGTGTGCCCATCCGCATCAACGATCCGAGGTGCGTAAACAAGACCTTCCCAGGCTATTGGGAGGCTTTTGCCGGCATCCTGCAACAGGGTTGACACGTTCTGATGTCCTGAACTGGATGATGTCCTCATGATGTCTTCCCCCTCACCCCTCACCCCGCACGGCCCGTCGGCCGTTCCTGTGATCGCCATCGACGGCCCTTCCGCCTCCGGCAAGGGTACGGTCGCAGCCTTAGTGGCCAAGGCCCTGGGCTTTCACTACTTGGACAGCGGCGCGATCTACCGTGCGGTTGCACATGCGGCACGGTGCCGGGGCGTACCTCTGGACGACGAGCCGGCGTTGATCAGGCTCGCAGAAACCCTCGATCTGCGCTTCGACGGGGGTGAAGTCTATCTCGATGGCATCCCGGCCGGAGACGCCATACGCAGTGAGGAGACTGGCTTAGCCGCGTCGCAGATCGCGACCCTGCCCGGCTTGCGCACGGCGTTGCTCGCGCTGCAACGCGCATTCCGCCGGCCGCCCGGCTTGGTCACGGATGGGCGGGACATGGGCTCGGTGGTCTTTCCCGACGCTAAGGTTAAGGTCTTCCTTAGCGCCAGCGTCGAGGAACGGGCCAGAAGACGCTATAAGCAGTTGATCGAAAAAGGTTTGGATGCTAGTCTTTTGCAGATTCAGCAGGACTTGCGTGACAGGGACGCGCGGGATGCCGCCCGGACCGCCGCACCCCTGCAGAGGACGGCTGATGCCAGGATGCTCGACACCACAGGCATGACCATAGACGAGGCGGTGCACACCGTCTTGCGGTGGTACGGCCACAGCCAGTCCTGACCAGCTCCGAAGGGATCGGGGATATCCAGACCTTCGGTTTTTTGTTTTATCAACCGAGCCGAACCCTATCCGGACTCAAACACCAGGTTCTTTCATGTCAACTGCTACCGCTACCCCCAGTTCAACCAGCACCGAGAGTTTCGCCGCCCTGTTCGAAGAGAGCATCGCCCGTCAGGAGATGCGCACGGGTGAGATCATCACCGCAGAGGTGGTGGCCATCGACGACAACTTCGTCACCGTCAACGCCGGCCTCAAGTCGGAGAGCTTGATCCCGGTCGAGGAATTCAAGAACGACCGCGGCGAGGTCGAGGTTCAGGTCGGGGACTTCGTCTCTGTGGCCATCGAGGCCTTGGAGGATGGTTATGGCACCACCCAGCTCTCCCGCGACCGGGCCCGCCGTCTTGCGGCCTGGCTCGATCTGGAGGCGGCCATGGAAGAAGGCCGTGTGGTCAAGGGAGTGATCCAGGGCAAGGTGAAGGGCGGGCTTACGGTCATGTGTAACGGCATCCGCGCCTTCCTGCCCGGATCTCTGGTGGACGTGCGCCCGGTCAAGGACACCACCCCCTACGAGGGCAAGGAAGCCGAGTTCAAGGTCATCAAGCTCGACCGCAAGCGCAACAACGTGGTGGTCTCCCGCAAGGCCGTGCTCGAGGCCAGCATGGGTGCCGAGCGTGAGGCCCTGCTGGCGAGCCTGAAGGAAGGCGCCATCGTCAAGGGCATCGTCAAGAACATCACCGACTACGGTGCCTTCGTGGACCTGGGCGGCATCGACGGTCTGCTGCACATCACCGACTTAGCCTGGCGGCGGGTGAAGCATCCGAGTGAGGTCATCAGCGTGGGCGACGAGGTCACGGCGATGGTCCTCAAGTTCGACCAGGAAAAGAACCGCGTCTCCCTGGGACTCAAACAGCTCGGCGAGGACCCCTGGACCGGCATCGCCCGACGCTATCCGCAGGGCACCCGCATGTTCGGCAAGGTGGCCAACCTGACCGACTACGGAGCGTTCGTCGAGATCGAGCCGGGCATCGAGGGCCTGGTGCACGTGTCCGAAATGGACTGGACCAACAAGAACGTCAACCCCTACAAGGTCGTGCAGCTGGGTGACGAGGTGGAGGTCATGGTGCTGGAGATCGACGAGGACCGCCGCCGCATCTCCCTGGGCATGAAGCAGTGCAAGCCCAACCCCTGGGAAGATTTCGCCATGAGCTTCAGGAAGGGCGACAAGGTCAGCGGCCAGATCAAGTCCATCACCGACTTCGGTATCTTCATCGGGCTTCCGGGCGGCATCGACGGCCTCGTGCATCTGTCCGATCTGTCCTGGAGCAAGCCGGGCGAGGAGGCCCTGCGTGACTTCAAGAAGGGCGATACAGTTGAGGCCGTCGTGTTGGCCATCGATGTCGAGAAGGAGCGCATCTCCCTGGGCATCAAGCAGTTGGAGGGCGATCCCTTCAACAGCTACATCGCCACACATGACAAGGGCAGCCTGGTCACCGGCACGGTCAAGTCCCTGGACGCCAAGGGTGCCGTCATCCAGCTCACGGAGGATGTAGATGGCTATCTGCGTGCCTCCGAGGTCTCGCGCGATCGCGTCGAGGACATCCGCACCCACCTTAAGGAGGGGGACAAGGTCGAGGCGATGATCATCAACATCGATCGCAAGAACCGCCAGATCAACCTCTCCATCAAGGCCAAGGATACCGCTGACCAAGCCAGCGTCCTGCAGAAGATGGCGGCCGAACGGTCGACCGGCACGACCAATCTGGGGGCCCTGCTGAAGGCCAAGCTCGACAACAAGAGTGCCGAGTCCTGACCAGGAGGGGCGATGACCAAGTCGGAGTTGATCGCCCGGCTGGCGGCGCGCCATCCCCATCTGGTCGCGGCCGATGCCGAGCTGGCGGTCAAGACCATCCTAGACGCCATGACCCAGAGCTTAGTCGAGGGCAAGCGCATCGAGATCCGGGGGTTCGGCAGCTTCAGCCTGAACTTCCGGCCGCCGCGCATTGGACGCAACCCCAAGACCGGCGAGAAGGTCTACGTGGCGGGCAAGTATGTCCCCCACTTCAAGGCCGGCAAGGAACTGCGCGACCGGGTGGACGGCAAGGCATCGGGCTGATGGCACCCGATGCGGGACTATACGCAATCGGCACCCGCTTTAGGTGCCGATCGCTTTTTGAGGCCGACTTCGGCATATATCCGCACGAGCGCTTTCGTTGCAAGGGGTCCGACCCGGCCCGGGACGGCCGCTAGCGATCGATGGAACTCGAAGCCTGGCATCTCCTGGTCCTGCCGCTGTTCTTCGCCTTGGGCTGGATGGCGGCGCGGGTGGACATCCGGCATGTCATGCGCGAGTCGCGGGCCGTTCCGGCCTCCTATTTCAAGGGACTCAACTATCTGCTCAACGAGCAGCCGGACAAGGCCATCGAGGCCTTCGTCGAGATCGCTCGCCTCGACCCCGACACCCTGGAGCTGCACTACGCCCTCGGCGCCCTGTTTCGCAGACGGGGTGAGCTGGATCGGGCCATCCGCATCCACCAGAATCTGGTCGATCGCAGTGACCTCAATCAGCAGCAGCGCCTGAAGGCCCTGTATGAACTGGGTCAGGACTTTTTCAAGGCAGGACTGCTAGACCGTGCCGAGGAGATCTTCAAGTCGCTGGAAACCGGTGTCTATGCCCTGGATGCGCTAAGCCACCTGCTGGACATCTACGTGCTGGAGAAGGACTGGGAACGGGCCATCACCACGGCACGCCGGTTGGAGAAGTTGGGCTGCCCTTCCCGGCATGCCGACATCGCCCACTATCACTGCGAGCTCGCCCTGGATGCCATGTTGCGCAAGGACCTGACGGCCGCTGCAGAACAGCTCAAGCTAGCCCGCGAGGCCAACCGCAAGTCAGCCCGTGCCATCCTGCTGCAGGGAGATCTGCAGGCCCTGCAGGATCAGCCCGAGAGGGCGATTGCCGCCTGGCGTGAGATGGAGTCGGTCAACCCCGCCTATCTGCCCATCGTAAGCGAACGGCTCTACAAGGTGCATAAACAGCTAGGCCGCGCCGCTGCTTGCATCGAGCTGCTCAAGGCCTATCTCGTCCGACAGCCCAGTGCCGACCTGTTCCATATCCTGTTTTATGCCGTGCAGGAGACGCAGGGCTGGGAGGCGGCAACGCGCCTTGCCGGGGAGGAACTCCGGCGCAATCCCGGCCTGCGCATCCTCGACGACTATCTCCAAGCCCGCAATGCCGCGATAGGCGACGCCGACATCGAAGCGCGCTTAGCCCAGGACCTGGTGCACAAGCAGGCCAGCCGCCTGGCCTATTACCAGTGCCGGGAATGCGGTTTCAAGGCGCGGCAGTTCTTCTGGCAGTGCCCGGCCTGCGCCCGCTGGGAGAGCATCCCGCCAGAGCGGATCGATCATGACTGAGTCCCGCATCATCGTGGCCCTGGATTACCCCGAGGCGGCACCTGCCCTGGCCCTGGCCGAGCGCCTTGACCCGGCCCTGTGCAGGCTGAAGGTGGGTAAGGAGCTGTTCGTCTCGGCCGGACCGCGGCTTGTGGAGGAACTGGTCGACCGGGGTTACCAGGTCTTCCTCGATCTCAAGTTCCACGACATCCCGAATACCGTCGCCCAGGCCTGCGCGGCCGCCGCCCGCCTGGGGGTGTGGATGCTGAACGTCCACGCCAGCGGCGGATCGACCATGATGCGCGCGGCACGGGAGGCCTTGGAGGCCATGCATCCCCGCCCGCGCCTGATCGCGGTGACGGTGCTCACCAGTCTCTCGCGGCCCGACCTGGCCGAGATCGGTCTGGACCTGCCGCCTGAGGAGCAGGTCATGCGCCTTGCGCGTCTGACTCATGAGGCCGGCTTAGATGGTGTAGTCTGTTCGGCGCGGGAAGCGGAGCGTCTGCGCCAAAAGTTGGGCTCGGACTTTCTCCTGGTCACCCCCGGCATCCGTCCCGCCGGCGGCGCGGGGGACGATCAGCAGCGCGTCCTGACGCCCATTCAAGCCCTGCGTGCCGGTGCCGATTATCTGGTCGTGGGCCGACCCATCACCCGCGCCCCCGATCCCGTCGCGGCTTTGCAAAGCATGCGTGATGAAATAACGACTTTTCTCGGAGAACAAGCATGAAAGTGACCGTCATCGGTACCGGCTATGTGGGGCTGGTCACCGGCACCTGTTTAGCCGAAGTGGGTAACGAGGTGATGTGCCTGGACGTGGATCCACGCAAGATCGACATCCTTCGGTCCGGCGGCATCCCCATCTACGAGCCGGGTCTAGAGGACATGGTCAAGCGCAATGTCGCGGCTGGGCGGCTATTCTTTACCACCGACGTGGAGGAGTCCGTGCACTTCGGCGACATCCAGTTTATCGCCGTCGGCACGCCGCCGGACGAGGATGGCTCCGCTGACCTGCAATACGTCGTCGCCGCGGCGCGCAATATCGCGCGCCACATGACCGGCTTCAAGCTGGTCGTGAACAAGTCCACCGTACCGGTGGGCACCGCCGACCGCGTCAAGGCTGTGATCCGTGAGGAGCTTAATCGACGCGGCGTGACGATCGATTTCTGTGTCGCCTCCAACCCCGAATTCCTCAAGGAGGGGGCGGCGGTGGATGATTTCATGAAACCCGACCGCATCATCATCGGCACCGAGAGCGAACGCGCCACCCAGATACTGCGCCAGCTCTACGCCCCGTTTCAGCGCAACCGCGACCGGCTGGTGGTGATGGATATCCGCTCGGCCGAGCTAACCAAATATGCCGCCAACGCCATGCTGGCCACCCGCATCTCCTTCATGAACGAGCTGGCCATCCTGGCCGAGAAACTGGGCGCCGACATCGAGCAGGTCCGCCACGGCATCGGCTCCGATCCGCGTATCGGCTATCACTTCCTGTATGCTGGTTGCGGTTACGGCGGCTCGTGCCTTCCCAAAGACGTCCAGGCCTTGCGGCGCACCGCCCAGGAAAACGGCGTCCCACTGCGGATTCTGGATGCAGTGGAGCAGGCCAACGACCACCAGAAACAGGTCCTGCTGCGCAAGCTCACCGCCCGCTTCGGCGAGGACCTCAGGGGTAGGCGTTTCGGTCTTTGGGGCCTGGCCTTTAAGCCCAACACCGACGACATGCGCGAGGCCCCCAGCCGCACCCTGCTGCAGGGCCTGTGGGAACGCGGCGCCGCGGTGTCGGCCTACGACCCGGCAGCGATGGAGGAGGCGCGGCGCATCTTCGGCGAGCGCGCCGACCTGCAACTGGTGGACAGCCCCATGGACGCCCTCAAGGGCGCCGATGCCCTGATCATCGTCACCGAATGGAAGGTCTTCCGCAGTCCCAATTTCGAGACCATGAAGGCCTTGCTGAAGGCCCCGGTCATCTTTGATGGCCGCAATCTCTTCGACCCCAGGATGATGCGCGCGGCCGGCTATGAATACTTCCCCATCGGCAGGCTGGTTCCGGCATGAGGGTTAAGGTGTGACGGGCGCGGCCTACAAGACGATCGCGGATTGCGTCGGCAATACCCCCCTGGTGCGCCTCAGGCACATGCCGGGGGAGACCACCAACGTCATCCTCCTTAAGCTGGAGGGCAACAATCCGGCCGGCTCGGTGAAGGACAGACCGGCGTTGTCCATGATCACCCGCGCCGAGGCCCGCGGCGAGATCAAGCCCGGCGATACCCTGATCGAGGCTACGTCGGGCAACACCGGCATCGCCCTGGCCATGGCCGCGGCCATCAGGGGCTATCGCATGATCCTGATCATGCCCGAACATCTGTCGGTCGAACGCCGTCAGGCCATGCGCGCCTACGGCGCCGAACTGATACTGGTCAGCCGGGAGGAGGGCATGGAAGGGGCGCGCGACCTGGCCTGGCGCCTGCAGCGGGAGGGCAGGGGACGCGTACTCGACCAGTTCTCGAACCCGGACAATCCGCTGGCCCACTACGAGACGACCGGCCCGGAGATCTGGCGCGACACCGCTGGTGGCATCACCCACTTCGTCTCCAGCATGGGGACCACCGGCACCATCATGGGCTGCTCGCGGTACTTCAAGGAGCGCAACCCCGCCATCCAGGTCATCGGCGTGCAACCCGAGGAAGGGGCCCAGATCCCCGGCATCCGCAAATGGCCGCCGGAGTACGTGCCCGCCATCTGCGACTACTCCCGAGTGGACCGTATGATCTACGTGAGCCAGACCGATGCGGAGGAGACCGCGCGCCGGCTTGCCCACGAGGAAGGCATCTTCGCCGGCGTCTCGTCCGGCGGCGCGCTGTGGGCCGCCCTGCAGCTCAGCCGCGAGGTCGAGAACGCAGTCATCGTCTCCATCGTCTGCGACCGCGGCGACCGCTATCTCTCTACCGGGGTCTTCCCGGCCTGAGCCACCGAGCCCTGCAGGGGCCGGCCCGAAGGCGCCGGCACAGGGCCCTATCTGGCCCTGCGCTTCTTGCGCCTTTGCCTTGCAGGGCTTAGGCGGTCCTCCACCTCATCGTCCGTGGCCGCAGATAGGGCGCCGGCAAGGGCGTTGATTTCCGGTCCGTCCCACATGCCGTCCATTTCTGACAGGATGCATTTGATGGCCGCGTCGCGGCGGGCGGGAGCGGCCAGGTCCTCAGCGAGGACTTGTACCTCATTGCAGGTGCGCTGCAGCGCCTCCAAGCGTTCTTCGAAGAGTGCATCCAGCTCTGTGTCCTGGGCGGAGGCGAGGAACCAGTCATCCGCGTCCAGCAGATCCGCGGCGGCCTGGATCAGGCCTTGTTTTTCCTGTTTCAGCGTCTGGATCTGTTCGCGCAGGGACGCGTTGTAGCGTTTGATGCGCGCCTCGGGCAGTTCACCCAGGGCGTCGGCATCGAGCTGGGCGCATTCCATCTGCAGACGCAGCAGGCCCATGAGGTCGCGTTTTTCGTAAGCGGTGTTGGCCTGTTGCATGAGGGCCGTTTTACGTTGCCGCTCCTCGGGATCGAGTTCGCGGTCCGGGTGCAGCTGACTGGCCAGCTTGCGGTAGGCCTCGCGCAAGGCGGCATCGGCGGCCGCCTTCGCCTCTTCCAGGGCAAGCTCTTTCTTGGTGCGGCGTCGACCCTGCTGTCGGGATGCCTGGTTATCCTCATGTCTGGCCTGGGCGTGTGCGAACATCGCTGCCACGTCGTCGCCCTCATAGCCTTCCAACGCCTCCTCGCCGAACATCTCGCCGAGCATGCTGCGGGCGAGTTCCCGCTTAAGTTCGACCTCCTCCTGCCGACTAAGGCCGAGATGCCGCTCGCGCAAGGCCGCGATTTCAGGGTCTGCGTCGAGATTCAGCATCTCTTCGGTGAGCATACAGATGTAGGTACTGAGGGTGTCGCGTTTGCGTTTGGACAGGCGCAGTTTGCCTTTGGGCATGCTAAGCAGGGTGTCGATCTGGACGACCAGGTCCCTCTGGGCCTGTCTCAGCCGTTCAAGCTGGGGCAGCATCTCCGTTTGCAGCCGCTGCCCTAGGCGCGCGATACGCTGCTGCCAAAGCTGTATTTCCTCCTGCAGCGCTTCAACCTCGGCGCAGAGGCGGTTGAAGGTGCGCTGCGCTAGGTCGAGCTGCTTGCTGCCGCCGGCGATGCGCACCTGCTGCTTGACTTCCTCCGGCAGGGGGAGTTGATCGAACAAGCGCCCTTGTTTTCCATTCATGTCCATGAATCCTTTCGATGCTATCGCCAACTCGTCCCATACCAGTCTGAGCGAGGCAGGATGGGCCCCTATTTTCGCTCATGGCCGGCCGCTTGGCCATGACGGGAGCGCTCACATGCCCAGTCAGGCCCACCAGGGCCACTTGTTCATCCGCGTTGGCGCCAGAGCACGAACACACAAGGGCGGCGATCGATATCCGGCTGGGCATGGCGCCATTCGGCCACCCGTTTGCTGGCTACCAGTTCGGTCTCCAAGGTGAGGTCACAGGCGAGGGTGATCCAGGTGTCGTCCCGGCAGGCAGCGAGGATGCTCTCGAGCATGGACCCGTTGCGATAGGGGGTTTCGATGAACGCTTGCGCTGCATCGTCCTGTTCGGCACGTTTTTCCAGATTGCGCAAGGCGTAGATCCGATCCTGTGGTTTGGCGGGCAGATAGCCATGGAAGGCGAATCGCTGTCCCACTAGGCCCGAGCCCATCAGGGCGAGGAGGATGGCGGACGGCCCAACGAGGGGTCTGACCCGCACCCCGTGGGCATGGGCCAGACGCACCAGGTCCGCCCCGGGATCGGCCACCGCAGGACAACCCGCCTCGGAGATCAGCCCGACGTCCCGACCCTCAAGCAGAGGCTTAAGCAGGGCGCCGAGTTCTTCCGGGCGGGTGTGCTCATTGAGTTCCAGGATCTTTAGCGCCTGCAGGGGGGTCAGGGTGGGCAGTTCCTTCAGAAAGACGCGGGCGGTCTTCGGGCGCTCAACGATAAAGGTGCTAAGTCCCGCGGCGATACGCCGGGTCTTTTCCGGCAACACCCGTTCTAGCGGTGTGTCCCCGAGGGGGGTGGGGATCAGGTACAAGGTGCCCGAAGCGCGACTGCCTTCGCGACGCACGGCCTCATGCCTCGCCGTAGGTCAGCACATCCAGACCCTCTTTCGCCAGCATCTCGGTAAGCTTAATGAGGGGCAGCCCCACCAGGGCGTTGGGATCCTCGGTCTCATAGCGCGCGATCAGGGCGATACCTAAAGCCTCGCTTCTGACACTGCCACAGCAGTTGTAGGGCTTGTCCTTGCGCAGGTAGGCCTCGATCTGGGCGTCGCTGTAGTTGCGCATGACCAGCCGCACCGGAACGCTAGCGGTCTGGACCGAGCCGGTGCGGGCATTGAGCAGGGTCAGGGCGGTGTGGAATTCGAGCGTCTTGCCGCGCATGCGGCGCAGCTGTGCCACGGCCTTGTCGTGGGTGCCGGGTTTGCCGAGCTGTTCGCCGTCCAGGAGGGCGACCTGGTCTGAGCCGATGATGAGGGCATCGGGGTAACGCCGCGCCACCGCCTGCGCCTTGAGCAAGGACAGGCGCCGTGCCGTGTCATCCGGCCGCTCCCCGGGCTGCGGGGTCTCGTCGACCTCCGGTGCCGCCACCTCGAAAGGCACGCCCAGCCGTGCCAGCAGCTCACGCCGGAAGGGGGAGGTGGAGGCGAGGATGAGTTTCATGGATTGGGGTGGAGGGGTTCTCATTCCCCATCCCCGCCTCATTCCGGCTGGATCTCCAGCAACACCTGGTCCGGGGTCACGGCATCGCCCTTGGCCACGTGGATGGCCAGCACGGTGCCGGATACGGGTGACTGGATCTCGTTCTCCATCTTCATGGCCTCGATCACCAACACCCCATCACCCGCCTTGACCTGATCACCGACTTTCACCTTGACCTCGACGATGGTGCCCGGCATGGCGGTGGTGACGTGTCCGGCGTGGGACGGCTTGGGCCGCTGCCTTACCGTGCCGCCGCTTCCGCCCGCCGCACCCGCTTTCCGAACGGTCCCCACACCCGGAGTGACCTCGATCTCGTTGAGGACCTCGACCAGCACCTCCTCTGCAACACCGTCAACATGGACGTAGAAGGGGCGTTCGGTTTCATTGCTGCGGCCGGTACCAGTGACGCGGATGTGGTAGGTCTCGCCGTGCAGGGTGATCTTGAACTCGTTGGGGGCATACTGCGCACCGCGTTCTGCCGCCAGTCTCGCTTCGGGCGGCAGCAGGGGCTCCGGGGTGAGGGTTCCGGCAGCCCGTTCCTGCAGGAAGGTGCGACCAAGGTCCGGAAACATGGCATAGGTCAGCACATCCTCGTCGGATTTGGCCAGCCCCTCCACCTCCCCACGCAGCTTGTCCAGTTCGTCCGGTATGAGGTCGGCAGGCCGACAGGTGATGATGTCCATATCACCCACGGCCAGCTTACGGACCTCCTCGTTCACCTTGCCCGGTGCCTTGCCGTAGCGGCCGAGGAGATAACTCTTCACCTCGTTGGTGACGGATTTGTAGCGCTCTCCCGTGAGCACGTTGAGCACCGCCTGGGTGCCGACGATCTGGGAGGTGGGTGTAACCAGGGGCGGGTAGCCCAGGTCCTCGCGTACGCGCGGGATTTCGGCCAAGACCTCGTCCATGCGGGCGAGCGCACCCTGTTCCTTCAACTGGTTGGACAGGTTGGAGAGCATGCCACCTGGAACCTGGGCCGTCAGGATGCGGGTGTCCACGCCGGTGAAGTCGCTCTCGAACTGCCAGTACTTCTTGCGCACCTCGCGGAAATAGGCAGCGATCTCCTGCAGCAGGGGCAGGGATAGCCCGGTGTCATACTCGGTGCCCTGGAGCGCTGCGACCAGGCTCTCGGTGGCGGCGTGACTCGCCCCTTCGGAGAAGGCGGAGTTGCAGCAGTCGATGATGTCCACGCCGGCCTCCACCGCCTTCAGATGGACCATGGCGGAAAGCCCGGCCGTGGCGTGGCTGTGTGTGTTGACCGGCAGCCCGGTAGCCGCCTTGATGCCCTTGACCAAATCGTAGGCGATATAGGGCGTGAGCAGACCGGCCATGTCCTTGATGGCGATGGAATCGACGCCCATGTCGGCGAGTTCCTTGGCCATGTCGACGAAATAGGCGACGTCGTGGACTGGGCTGATCGTGTAGCAGACCGTGCCCTGAGCATGCTTGCCGCACTTCTTGACCGCTTCCAGGGCGACCCGGAGGTTGCGCGTGTCGTTCATCGCATCGAACACACGGAACACGTCGACGCCATTGTCGGCGGCCTTGCGCACGAACTCGCGCACCACGTCGTCGGCGTAGTGGCGGTAACCGAGCAGGTTCTGGCCGCGCAGCAGCATGCTGATGCGGGTATTGGGCAGGGCCCGACGCAGTTTGCGCAGGCGCTCCCAGGGGTCTTCCTTCAGAAAGCGCACGCAGGCATCGAAGGTGGCGCCGCCCCAGGCCTCCAGTGACCAGAACCCCACCTGGTCGAGTTTGCCGCAGATCGGCAGCATGTCCTCGGTGCGCATGCGCGTGGCGATGAGTGACTGATGGCCGTCGCGTAGGACGAGATCGGTGACGTGTACTTTGGCCATGATTCTTGACGGGTATCAAATGCCGAGATGGGCGGCAAGGGCAGCCGAGATCGCTGCCGCCGTGTGTTCGGGAGGGCGGCGCAGGGCGTAATCGAGTAGCTCCGGGTGCGCATCCACGAAACCGGTGTTGAAGCGGCCACTGCGAAACTCGGTGCTGTTAAGGATCTCGCGGTAATAGGGCACCGTCGTTTTCACGCCATAGATCACCATGTCATCCAGGGCGCGCTTGCCCCTTTGTATCAGGCCGTCCCAACTCAGGTCCCAGACGATGAGTTTCGCAACCATGGAGTCGTAATAGGGCGGGATGACATAGCCGGAGTACATGGCGGCGTCGACGCGCACGCCCGGACCGCCCGGGGCGTAATAGCGGGTGATGCGGCCGAAGCTGGGCAGGAAGCTGTTCTTCGGGTCCTCGGCATTGATGCGAAACTCCATCGCATAGCCGCGGTGCCGAATGTCTTCCTGTCTGTACTTTAGGGGCAGTCCGTCGGCGATACGGATCTGTTCCTGGACGATGTCGATGCCGGTGATCTGCTCAGTGACACAGTGTTCCACCTGCAACCTTGTGTTCATCTCCATGAAATAGAACTGGTTGTCCTGATCCAGGAGGAATTCCACCGTGCCGGCATTGACATATTTCACCGCCTTAGCCGCACGCACGGCGAGTTTGCCAATGTACTCCCTCTGGGCCTCGGTCAGCTGGGGGGAGGGCGCGATTTCGATCAGCTTCTGATTGCGCCGCTGGATCGAGCAGTCGCGCTCGAACAGGTGGATGCAGTTGCCATGGCTGTCACAGAGGACCTGGACCTCGATGTGTTTGGGATTGGCCACGCACTTTTCCAGGAAGACCTCGGGCTTGCCGAAGGCCTTGCTGGCCTCGGAGACGACCCGCTCGTAGTTCCTAAGCAGTTCCGACTCGGAGTCGCAGCGGCGTATGCCACGACCACCGCCGCCGTTGGTGGCCTTGAGCATGACCGGATAGCCGATCTTGCTCGCCAGGGTCCTCGCCTCCTCGACGTTCTCGAGGTTGTGGTCAGAACCCGGCACGACCGGTATGCCGGCCTTGATCATGGCCAGTCGGGCCTGGATCTTGTCGCCCATCTGGCGGATGACCTGGGGCGAGGGGCCGATGAACTTGACCCCGCGCCGGCCGCACACCTCGGCTAAAACCGGGTTCTCGGACAGGAAGCCGTAGCCTGGATGTAGCGCGTCACAGCCCGACGCGACAGCCAGGTTGACGATGTTGTGGGCGTTAAGATATCCCAGTATCGGATCGGAGCCGATGTTGTAGGCTTCATCCGCCTTCTTGACATGCAGGGCGTTGCGGTCGGCATCGGTATAGATGGCCACCGACTTGATGCCGAGCTCCTTGCAGGCACGCACGATGCGCACGGCGATTTCACCGCGGTTGGCTATGAGGATTTTCCTGATCATCACGGTAACCTGTGGGATGGGGCTGGCTTCTATGGTGGATCATGGCTTGCCCAAAACGAGCTGCAACCTGACATGATCGTAGCCATATCCTACCATTAGGATGGATGAGGAGCTTTTTTGACAGTTTTGACAGATCACCGTCGGAACAATACCATTACAAGCTTATGTCTGCACGACAGGAGATCGACAGTCTGCGCTTCGCCGAGATCGCGGGGCGGATCTCGGGTGAATACAGCCTGCAGGAATTGGGCCGATTGCATGACCTTCTGGCAAGCCGTGACGGCACCCTGCATTGGTGGCTAGAAGGCGGGCATGATGCCGGTCGTCCGGTGTTGCGCCTAGGTGTACAAGGCGCTCTGACGTTGGTCTGTCAGCGCTGTCTGGGGCCTTACGTGCTTCCTCTCGAGATCAAGGCCGTATTACCCATCGCCCGCAGTGAGGAGGAGCTTGCCCGTTGGGAGAGAGAGGATCCGCTGTTGGACGGGCTGGTGGCGGAGCCGCATCTGGATGTTCGCGACCTCATTGAGGACGAGGTGTTGTTGAGTCTGCCGGCGATCCCCAGGCACCCCCTGGGGGAGTGCGGGCAAGCGGAAGTTTGAGACTGCGATTTGATATTGGAGAACCCAAATGGCCGTCCAACAGAACAAGAAGTCCCCATCGAAGCGGGGCATGCACCGTTCTCACGACGCTCTGGCCAAGCCGCCTATCGCCGTGGAGCCCACCACCGGGGAATTGCACCTGCGCCACCACATCAGCCCCAGCGGCTACTACCGGGGCCGCAGGGTCATCACCCCCAAGGGCGAAGAGGTCTGAACGCCTTGTCTGAACTGGGCGCTCGGCCGCTTCATTGGCGATGACGCTTGACGGACAGGCACCGCCTCCGTCTGACCTGAGGGACGCATGCGTGAAGTGACCATCGCCATCGACGCCATGGGTGGCGACCATGGTCCACATGTCACCGTCAAGGCCGCCTTGAGTCTGATCGCGGCGACCGACCACACTAACGTCGTCCTCGTCGGCCTGAAGGACGTCATCGAGGCGGAGTTGAAGGCGCACAAGGCCGTGACGGGTACGCGACTGCGCATCCATCACGCCAGCGAGGTGGTGAAGATGGACGATCCGCCTACTCAGGCCCTGCGTTACAAGAAGGACTCCTCGATGCGGGTGATGGCCGATCTGGTCAAGCGCGGCGAGGCGGATGCGGGCGTGTCCGCTGGCAACACGGGGGCGCTGATGGCCGTGTCCAGATTCGTCCTGAAGACGCTGCCGGGCATAGACCGTCCTGCCATCGCCACCACCCTGCCATCGCACACCGGGCACACCTATATGCTGGACCTGGGCGCGAATGTGGACTGTACGGCGGATCACCTGCTGCAGTTTGGCATCATGGGTGCCGCCCTCGCCTCCGCCATCGAGCACAAGGAACGACCGCGTGTGGGCCTGCTCAACGTCGGGGAAGAGGACATCAAGGGCAATGAAGTCGTCAAGCAGGCGGCCGAACTGCTCAAGGCGAGCGGTCTAAATTTCCTCGGTAACGTCGAAGGCGACGATATCTACAATGGTTCGGTGGATGTCGTGGTCTGCGACGGCTTCGTCGGTAATGTGGCGCTAAAATCATCCGAAGGTGTAGCTAGGCTCATCGCCGAGGAGCTGCGCAGAGAGTTCAAACGCAATCTCCTCACCCGAATGGCGGGTCTAATCGCCCTGCCGGTGATACGCGCCTTCAAGCGCAAGATGGATCCGCGCCGCTACAACGGTGCTAGCCTGCTCGGTCTTAACGGCGTGATCATCAAGAGTCACGGCTCTGCCGACGCGTTTGCCTTCGAACAGGCCCTCATGCGTGGTGTGGACGAGGTCAGGGGCGGTCTGCTCAGACGCATAGCCGAGCAGGTGGGCGCCTACCAGGCCCAGCATGCACTGGCTGCCCCGGTCATGGCCGAGGCGGTGGCATGATAGGCAACACCGGCGCTGCGGATCAGCCACCCGAGCTCGTTCCGGATGCCGCCAAGCCGCTGCCGGGGCAGTCTGCGCGTCGAGCTGGCAGCTACTCTAGGATCGCCGGCACGGGCAGTTATCTACCTGCCCGCATCACCACCAATGCCGATCTGGAAAAGTTGGTGGACACCACGGATGCCTGGATCGTCGAGCGCACCGGCATCCGACAGCGACACCACGCTGCGGAAGGGGAGCTGACCAGCGATCTGGCCGTGCGGGCGGCCGAACGCGCCATCGAGGCAGCCGGCATAGACAGTAGCGACATCGACCTCATCCTGGTGGCCACCACCACACCCGACCGGGTCTTTCCCAGTACGGCCTGTATCCTGCAGGCGAAACTTGGCATCGCCAACGCCTGCCCCGCCTTCGACGTGCAGGCGGTGTGCAGCGGTTTCGTCTATGCTCTGGCGACGGCTGACAACTTTATCCGCGCAGGCCAGGCCAGGAACGCGCTGGTGGTCGGTGCAGAGACCCTGTCCCGCATCACCGACTGGACGGATCGCAGCAACTGCATCCTCTGGGGAGATGGTGCCGGGGCCGTCGTGCTGCAAGCCGCCGCCGAGCCCGGCATCATCGCCACCTATCTGCATGCCGACGGCCGATACCAGGACCTGCTGTTCGTCGACGGTGGCGTATCCCTCAAGAAGGAGGGGGAGTGCTACATGCGCATGTCGGGCAACGCGGTGTTCAAGATGGCGGTCAATGCGCTCGACGCCATCATCGACGAGACCCTGGAGGCCAACGGTCTCGCCAAGGACGACATCGACTGGCTGGTGCCGCATCAGGCCAATATCCGCATCATCCAGGCCACAGCCCGGAAGCTGGGCATAGGTATGGAGCGGGTGGTGGTCACCGTCGACAGCCATGGCAACACCTCGGCGGCGTCCATTCCCCTGGCCCTCGATGCCGCTGTGCGGGACGGGCGTATCCGACGCGGTGAGCTGGTGCTCATGGAGGCCTTTGGTGGGGGTTTTACCTGGGGCTCGGCACTCGTGCGATTCTAAGCCCCGAGCACGGTATTATCTCAAGTAAAAAATGAAACATAATTGATAACTTAATGACCGCGCTTGCATTTATATTTCCAGGCCAAGGCTCCCAGTCCGTGGGCATGATGGATGCCTATGGCGATCAACCCATCATCCGCGCAACTTTCGCTGAGGCGTCCGAGGTATTACGCCTCGATCTCTGGCGGTTGGTCAGTGAGGGGCCCGGCGAGGATCTCAATCTCACCGTGAACACCCAGCCTGTCATGCTCGCGGCCGGGGTGGCCTGCTACAGGTTGTGGCGCGACATGGGCGGTAAGCAGCCCGATTTCATGGCAGGTCACAGTCTGGGCGAATACACCGCCCTGACCTGCGCCGGTGCTGTGGACTTCGCGGATGCGCTCAGGCTGGTACGGCTCAGGGCCGAGGCCATGCAGTCCGCGGTGCCGGAAGGCCAGGGCGGCATGGCCGCTATCCTGGGCTTGGACGACGATGCCGTACGCGCCCTCTGTGCAGAGGCTGCCGGGGGTGAGGTGCTGGCTGCAGCCAATTTCAATTCCCCGGGTCAGGTGGTGATCGCTGGACACGGGTCTGCCGTGGAGCGGGCCATGACCCTGGCCAAGGCGCGGGGCGCCAAGCGGGCCCTGCCCCTGCCGGTATCGGTGCCCTCCCATTGCGCCCTCATGCGGCCCGCCGCCGATAAGCTCAGACAGGCCCTCGCCTCGACCCCCATCCGGCCACCGACCGTGAGGGTCATACACAATGCGGACGTGTCTGAGTACCGCGAGCCGGATGCCATCCGCGACGCCCTGGTGCGTCAGCTCTATCAACCGGTGCGTTGGGTCGAGACGATCCAGCGCATGCAGGTGGCCGGTGTCCGACTGTTCGCCGAGTGTGGCCCGGGCAAGGTGTTAAGCGGTCTGAACAAGCGCATACTGCCGGAAATCCCGGTGGTGGCCCTGACCGATGCGGCGAGCATGGCACAGGCCCTGCAACAGTCTGAAAATTAAGGAGTGGTATGGAAGCCAGGGTTGCGTTAGTTACCGGTGCTAGCCGAGGGATCGGCCGGGCCATACTGCATGAACTCGCGCGTCGGGGTGTCAGGGTCATCGGTACGGCCACCAGTGAACAGGGTGGGCGGGACATCGCGGACGGCTTGGTAGCAGCCGGCCTCGAGGGGGAGGGGCTGATGCTGGACGTCACCGACGGAGTACAAGTCGATGCGGTGGTCGAGGGGCTGATCGAGCGCTATGGCCGCATCGATATCCTGGTCAACAACGCCGGCATCACCCGCGACAATCTGCTTGTGCGCATGAAGGACGCGGAATGGGCTGACATCGTTGAGACCAACCTCACCTCCGTCTTTCGCCTCAGCCGGGCGGTGCTCAGACCGATGATGAAGGCGCGCTATGGCCGCATCATCAGTATCGCCTCCGTGGTGGGCGTCTCCGGCAATGCTGGTCAGACCAACTACGCCGCCGCCAAGGCCGGCATAATCGGCTTCTCCAAGTCCCTGGCCCAGGAGGTCGGCAGCCGCAACATTACCGTCAACTGTGTGGCGCCCGGTTTCATCGACACCGACATGACGCGGGCGCTGCCGGAGGCGCAGCGCCAGAAGCTGCTCGAGCGTATCCCCCTGGGCAGACTGGGTACGCCCGAGGACGTCGCCCACGCCGTGGCGTATCTCGCCTCGGATGCCGCCGGCTATATCACTGGCGCCACCTTGCATGTGAACGGCGGCATGTACATGGACTGATTGGTCCATGGGGGGGATTTTGCTAGAATCCACATGCTTTCAACCCGGATAATCATTAGGATGCGGGATGATGGCGAGGTGTTTTGCAAGCAGATTTGCGCACTCGCGCCAAGCCCATAGCTTGGTCTGTGGGCACAAAGCGAGGGCGTGGAAATACCGCAAAACGACTGACAGCACCCGCGCTGGCTCGAAGAGCCGCCCAATGGATCATCCGGATTCAAGGCTTCGGCTGGGTATGCTGGTCCATCCACGGGTCATTTCAGCCGAACTTCCATCCACCCTTAAGGGAGCAAGAGTAGATGAGCGATATCGAACAACGTGTCAAGAAGATCGTTGCCGAACAGCTGGGCGTCAATGAGGCGGATATCAAGCTGGAATCCTCTTTCGTGGACGATCTCGGTGCCGATTCCCTCGACACGGTAGAGCTGGTGATGGCCCTGGAAGAGGAGTTCGAGTGCGAAATCCCCGATGAGGAGGCCGAGAAGATCACCACCGTCCAGCAGGCAATCGACTACATCAACGCCCATCTGAGCCGCTGAGCCGTGGCCTAGCCCGACTGGAGTTTCCGTCTTGTCCAAGCGCAGGGTGGTCGTCACAGGTCTGGGGGTCATCTCCCCGATCGGCAACACGGTGGACGACGTCTGGGCCAGTCTCATGGCCGGCAAGAGCGGTATTGTTCGCATCACGCGCTTCGATGCATCCGCTTTCGCCTCACAGATCGCCGGCGAGGTGAAGGGTTTCGACGTGTCCGCCTACCTCTCCGCCAAGGAGGCACGCCGCATGGATGTTTTCATCCACTATGGGCTGGCGGCGGGTGTCGATGCCCTCAAGGACTCCGGTATCGAGGTCAACGACGCCAACCGAGAGCGCATCGGTGTGCATATCGGCTCCGGCATCGGTGGCCTACCCATGATCGAGGAGACCCACAAGACCTATCTGGCGGAGGGTCCGCGCAAGATCTCACCGTTTTTCATCCCGTCCTCGATCGCCAACATGATCGCCGGCCACCTGTCCATCCGCTTTGGCCTGCAAGGACCGAACCTGGCCCTGGCCACCGCATGCACCACGGGCACCCATGCCATCGGCGAGTCGGCACGCTTAATCGAACGCGGAGAGGTGGATGTCATGCTCGCCGGCGGCTCCGAATCCGCTATCTGTCCCCTGGCGATCGGCGGGTTTAGTGCGGCGAGGGCCCTGTCTACCCGCAACGATGATCCCGCCGCTGCCAGCCGCCCCTGGGACAAGGGCAGGGATGGATTCGTCCTCGGCGAAGGTGCGGGGGTCATGGTGTTGGAGGAATACGAGCATGCCAAGGCGCGCGGTGCCCGCGTCTACTGCGAGGTCATCGGTTATGGCAAGGGTGCGGACGCCTACCACATGACCGCACCGACGGAGGATGGCTCCGGCGCCGCACGCTGCATGAATGCGGCCCTGCGCGATGCCGGCATCAACCCGGAACAGGTGGACTACATCAACGCCCACGGCACCTCCACGCAACTGGGGGATGTGGCCGAGACCCGTGCGATCAAGACCACCTTCGGCGACCATGCCCGCAAGCTCATGATTAGCTCGACCAAATCCATGACCGGCCACCTGCTGGGGGCTGCCGGGGGTGTTGAGGCGGTCTTCACGGCCCTCGCCCTGGCGCGTCGTGCCATCCCGCCCACCATCAACCTGCACGAGCCCGATCCCGAGTGCGATCTGGACTATGTCCCCAACACGGCGCGAGACGCTCGCATCGAGATCGCCCTGTCCAACTCCTTCGGCTTTGGCGGCACCAACGGCACGCTGATCTTCCGCCGCGTCTGACCCGGGGGTATCCCCCGGACATTGCCCGCACATGACGCATCGATTCCCGACGCTGGTGAACGGGCAACCAGCTGCCGGGCTGTCGGTCTCCGACCGGGGTTTGATGTATGGCGACGGCGTGTTCCGCACCATCCGCGTGCATCAAGGCAGGCCCGTATGGTGGGCCGCGCATATGGCCAAACTGGCCACCGACGCCGAACGGTTGGCGATTCCGGCACCGCCACCGGACGTCTGGGATAGGGATTTATCGACCCTGCTGGCATCGATGCCGGCCGATTGCGTGCTCAAACTGGTACTGACCCGCGGGCCAGGCATGCGTGGCTACAGGCCTGCCGGAGAGGCCATGCCCACAAGATTGCTGACCGCCTCGGCCTGGCCCACGCATATCGAAACCGTGGCAGCGCGGGGTGCCCATCTCCACCTATGCCGCCTCCGACTCTCGGAACAACCCCGACTGGCAGGTATCAAACATTTGAATCGTCTGGAGAACGTCCTCGCCGCCCTGGAGTGTGACGATCCGGCCATCGACGAGGGCCTTTTGCTGGACGCGGCCGGCCGCGTCATCTGCGGCGTCAGCAGCAACGTCTTCATCTACCGCGACGGTGCATTGTTCACCCCCCGCCTGGACCGCTGCGGAGTGGCGGGTGTGGCCCGGGCGCATCTGATCGATGTGGCCGCAGGTTTAAAGCTGGCCGTGCACGAGACTGATATCTACCTCGACCAACTCCTGGATGCGGATGAAGTGATGTTGACCAACAGCCTGATCAAGATCTGGCGTGTGGCCAGGCTCGGCGGGCGGACCTGGGATGGCCCCCGTGTGAGCGCCAAATTGCGGACCTTGCTAGATGCCTAGGGCGCTGCTGGCTTGGCCTCTACTGCTGATCGTCGCCGTCTCAGGTTGGTTTGTCTGGTACACAACCACGCCTACGGGCGCAGGTCCTTTCCCGGTCGAGCTGCACATACAGCGCGGCAGCACCCTCAGGGAAGTCGCCGCCCAATTGGAGCGGCACGGCATCATCGAGCATCCCTTTGCCTTCAGTCTGCTGGGCAGACTGACCGGCAAGGCGGGGCAGATCAAGGCCGGCGGCTATCTGTTCGAGGCGCCGACCTCTCCTTGGGCGCTGTTGCGCAAACTGACCCAGGGCGAGACCCTGCTCAGTAAGATCACCATCATCGAGGGCTGGACATTCCGTCAGATGCGCGAGGCCCTGGATCGGCATCCCGAGCTACGCAACGATACCAAGGGCATGAGCGACGCGGAGTTGCTGGCGGCCCTGGGCATAGAGGCGGCGCACCCCGAGGGTTTGTTCTTTCCGGACACCTATTATTTCGATCGGGGCAGTTCGGACAAGGCATTGCTCCTAAGAGCCCATCATCACATGCAGCGGGTCTTGCAGGAGGCCTGGCGGGATCGTCCGCCCGGGCTGCCCTACAAGTCACCTTATGAGCTCTTGATCATGGCCTCCCTCATCGAGAAGGAGACGGGCGCACCGGAGGAGCGTGCGCTCATCGCGGCCGTCTTTCTCAACCGTCTGCGGCTCGGCATGCGGCTACAGTCCGATCCCGCTGTGATCTACGGCCTGGGGGAGCGCTTCGACGGCAATCTGCGCAAGGCCGACCTGCTCACGGATACGCCTTACAATACCTATACCCGTGCCGGACTCCCGCCCACCCCCATCGCCCTGCCCGGCTCGGCAGCCATACGCGCGGCGATCTCTCCCGAAGAGAGCCGTGCACTGTACTTCGTGTCCAAGGGTGATGGCCGTCACCAATTCTCGAACACCCTGGATGAACACAACCGAGCGGTTGCCCGCTATCAGAAGAGCCGACCATGAACAGGGGGTTATTCATCACCCTTGAAGGCGTAGACGGCGCCGGCAAGAGCACACATCTCGAATGGTTAAGTGAGCAGTTTCGCGAGCACGGTCGGACGGTCCGGGTAACCCGCGAGCCCGGCGGCACGCCGCTGGGTGAGCGGCTGCGCGACCTGCTGCTGAACTTGCCCATGCATGCGGAGACCGAGGCACTGCTGTTTTTCGCCGCCCGACGCGAACACCTGGCGCGGATCATACAGCCCGCCTTGGAGGCGGGTGAGGTGGTCATTTCGGATCGCTTCACCGATGCCAGCTTCGCCTATCAGTGCGGTGGCAGAGGCCTGCCGGAGGCCCGCCTTGAGACGCTGGAGGCCTGGGTGCAAGCCGGTCTGCAGCCCGATCTGACCTTGCTCTTCGATGTGGCAAGGGAGGTGGCCGAGTCAAGACGCAGCACCGTGCGCGAGCCGGACCGATTCGAGCAAGAGCGCGCCGATTTCCATGATCGGGTGAGACAGGCCTATCTGCACCGGGCGAGCCGGTATCCGCAACGCATCAAGGTCATCAATGCCAACCAGTCCGTGGAGGCGGTGCGCAGGCAGCTGCTCACCCTATTGGAGCCTTGGCTGTGAGGATCCACCCCTGGAATCGGCCCCTCTGGGAGCGGCTCACACGCGATCGCGAGCGTCTACCCCATGCCCTGCTGCTGCATGGCATGGCCGGGGTGGGCAAGTATCAGCTGGCCCTGTCCTTTGCAGAGTGGTTACTGTGCGAGCGTCCCCATGCCGGCGCTGCCTGCGGTCAGTGTCCATCCTGTAACTGGTTTTCCCAGGGCGGGCATCCCGACCTGCGCATCGTGACACCCCGGGCAGAGGATGCCGATGCCGATAAACCCAAACGGGGCAGCCGGCTCATCAAGGTGGACGATGTTCGGGAGGCCACCGACATGCTGGCCTTGTCGTCGCATCAGGGCGGCTGGCGTGTCGTGCTGATCCAGCCGGCGGAGGCGATGAACGCGGCCGCCGCCAATGCACTGCTGAAAACTTTGGAGGAACCCCCGCCACGGGTCATGCTAATCCTAGTCAGTCACCAGCCGCGCAGGTTGTTGCCCACGGTGCTCTCCCGCTGCCACAAGCTGGCGGTGCCCAGACCCGATAGGCAGGTCGCCATGGCCTGGCTGGCCGAACACCCGATTACGGATGCCGAGGGCTTGTTGCTGGAAGCGGGAGGCGCACCGCTACTGGCCCTCGACTATGCCAACGCGGAGCGGATGGCGCAAAGAGAGCGCCTGCTCGAGGCCCTGGCTAAGCCGGATGCGCAAGACTGGTGTGAACTGGCCCACGCCATGCAGCATACCCTGGCCGAGTCGTGGGGCTGGCTGCTGCGCTGGATCTGCGATCTGATCGCTTGCCGTGCCGGCACTGCAGTGCGCTATTTTCCACATTATGCTGCAGCGTTAAGGACACAGGCCGCGGTCGCCGATCCGGTTCGCCTGTGGGACCTCTATCACGAACTGCTCGATGCCGGACGCCGGCTGCAGCACCCGCTCAACGCCCAGCTGCTGCTAGAATCGTGGCTGCTCAAGTACGCTTCCATAGAGGACGAGCCATGAGTGAAGACGGCAAGGTGGCGCGACATCCGGCTCGGCCCGGCGTGCTGTCCCTGACCATCAGGGAACGCAGTGCCCTGTACGCGGCCTATATGCCCTACGTGAAGGGCGGCGGTCTGTTCATCCCTACCAACCGCAGCTACCAGATGGGCGACCAGGTCTTCATGCTGCTTTCCCTCATGGACGAACCCGGCAAGCTGTCGCTCTCGGGAAAGGTGGTTTGGATCACACCGGCGGGTGCGCAGGGCAATCGCCAACAAGGCATAGGCGTCCAGTTCGAGGACAGCGACAGCGGTAGGGCGGCGCGCAACAAGATCGAGAGCATCCTCGGCAACGCCATGAAATCCAACCGGCCCACGCATACCATCTGACCGCTGTCAGTATCCATTCAACGGCCGCTTGAGGCCTGCGTATGCCCATGCTGGTGGATTCCCACTGTCACATCGACTTCCCGGATTACAAGGAGGGTGTGGAGCCCTTGTTGGAGAACATGGCCCGCAGCGGTGTCAGCCACGCACTGTGCGTGTCGGTCAGCCTGGAACGTTTTCCCGGCGTCCTGGGCCTGGCAGAACGCTACGCCAACCTCTACGCCTCAGTCGGTGTGCACCCCGATCATGAGGATGCGCGGGAGCCCGATGTCGAGGAATTGGTGCGGCTGGCGGATCACCCCAAGATCGTCGCCATCGGCGAAACGGGTCTGGATTACTACCGCAGCCCGCGCGAGGCGGTGCCTTGGCAGCGCGAGCGCTTTCGTATTCACATCCGCGCGGCTCGGGCCGCACGCAAGCCACTGATCATCCACACCCGCCATGCCGCAGAGGATACCCTGGGCATCATGGCGGAGGAGGGCGCACAGGAGGTGGGCGGGGTGATGCACTGTTTCACCGAAAGCCTGGCCGTGGCCGAACGGGCCATGGCCATGGGTTTTTACATCTCCTTTTCGGGTATCGTGACCTTCAAGAATGCCGCCGCACTGCGTGAGGTGGCGAAGGCAGTTCCGCTCGATCGCCTATTGGTGGAGACGGACGCCCCATATCTCGCCCCTGTGCCGCACCGCGGCAAGCGCAACGAACCCGCCTATGTGCTGCACGTGGTCGAGGAGATCGCGCGGGTGAAGGGCACGGCGATGGAGACGGTCGCCGAAGCGAGCCGGGAAAATTTCTTCCGGCTTTTCAACGCAGCCTCCTGACGACGCCGCTCAGACCGGCTGCAGCTCCTGGTCGAAGCTGAGCCGGATCTTCCCAGTCTCGTCCACGTCCACCGTGACCTCACCGCCTTCGGACAGGCGGCCGAACAGGAGCTCGTCGGCCAGGGCCTTGCGGATGGTATCCTGGATGAGCCGCGCCATCGGGCGTGCCCCCATGAGCGGATCGAAGCCTTTCTTAGCCAGGTAAGTGCGCAGGGCGTCGGTGAAGTGGGCCTCCACCTTCCGGGCCTGAAGCTGATCCTCAAGCTGCATGAGGAACTTGTCCACCACCTTGAGGATGACGGTCTCATCCAGGGGGGCGAACGAGATCGTGGCGTCGAGACGGTTGCGGAACTCCGGACTGAACAGTCGCTTGATCTCCGCCATCTCGTCACCCTTGCGTTCTGCCACGGTGAAGCCGATACCGGTCTTGTTGAGCGCCTCGGCACCGGCGTTGGTGGTCATGATGATGACCACGTTGCGGAAGTCCGCGCGGCGCCCGTTGTTGTCCGTCAGGGTGCCGTGATCCATGACCTGCAGCAGGATGTTGAAGATGTCCGGGTGTGCCTTCTCGATCTCGTCGAGCAGCAACACCGCGTATGGGTGCTTGGTGATGGCCTCGGTGAGGAGTCCGCCCTGCTCGAAGCCGACATAGCCCGGCGGTGCACCGATCAGGCGGGAGACGGCATGCCGCTCCATGTATTCCGACATGTCGAAGCGGATCAGCTCCACACCTAGCGTGTAAGCCAGTTGTCGGGCCACCTCGGTCTTGCCCACACCAGTGGGGCCGGAGAACAGGAAGCTGCCGATAGGCTTGTTCGGATTACCTAGACCGGAGCGTGACATCTTGATCGCGGCTGACAGCGCCTCGATAGCCTTGTCCTGACCGAACACGACCGCCTTGAGATCCCGCTCCAGGTTTTTCAGGGCATTGCGCTCGTCCACCGCCACCGTCTTGGCCGGGATACGCGCGATCTTCGCGACGATGTCCTCGATCTCCTTGTTCGTGATGACCTTCTTCTGCTTGGACTTGGGCTGGATGCGCTGGGCAGCGCCGGCTTCGTCGATCACATCGATCGCCTTGTCCGGCAGGTGGCGGTCATTGATGAAGCGCGCCGAGAGCTCGGCCGCCGCGGACAAAGCCGACTGTGTGTATCGCACGCCATGGTGGGCCTCGAAACGGGACTTGAGCCCGCGCAGGATGGCCACCGTCTCCTCGACACTGGGCTCCACCACATCGATCTTCTGGAAACGTCGCGACAGGGCATGGTCCTTTTCGAATACGCCACGAAACTCGTTGTAGGTGGTGGCGCCGATGCAGCGCAGCTGTCCACTCGACAAAGCCGGCTTGAGCAGGTTCGAGGCGTCCAGCGTCCCACCCGAGGCCGCACCGGCACCGATCAGGGTATGGATCTCGTCGATGAACAGGATGGCCTTCGCGTTGCCCGACAGCTGCTTGAGCACGGCCTTGAGCCGCTGCTCGAAGTCTCCTCGGTATTTCGTGCCGGCCAGCAGTGCCCCCATGTCCAGCGCGTAGACGGTTGCACCCGCGAGGACCTCCGGGACCTCCCCCTCCACCACACGACGCGCCAGGCCCTCGGCGATGGCGGTCTTGCCCACGCCGGCCTCGCCCACGAGCAGGGGATTGTTCTTGCGCCGACGGCAAAGCGTCTGGATGACGCGCTGCAGTTCCTTCTCCCGACCGATGAGGGGATCGATACGGCCGGACAGGGCCTGGGCATTGAGGTTCACGGCATAGGATTCGAGGGCGGAGGCGTTGCCTGCCTCAGCCTCCTGCTCCTGACCGGTCGGCTCGGCCCGTCCGGAGGAGGCGTTCTCCTGGGGGGCCTTGGTGATGCCGTGGGAGATGTAGTTGACCACATCGAGCCGGGTGATGCCCTGCTGGGTCAGGAAGTGCAGGGCATAGGAATCCTTCTCGCCGAAAATCGCCACCAGGACGTTGGCACCCGTGACCTCCTTCTTGCCGGAGGACTGCACATGCAGAATGGCGCGCTGGATTACGCGCTGAAAACCGAGGGTCGGCTGGGTGTCTGCTTCACCCTCACCGGCGACCTTGGGCGTGTGCTTGTCGATGAAGTCACTGAGCTTGTGCCGCAGATCGTCGACATTGGCCGCGCAGGCCCTCAGCACATCTGCGGCGGATGGATTGTCCAGCATGGCCAGCAAGAGGTGCTCCACTGTGATGAACTCATGGCGTTTCTGGCGTGCCTCCATGAACGCCATGTGCAGGCTGACTTCCAACTCCTGGGCAATCATCGGTTTTCCTCCATGACGCATTGAAGGGGATGCTGATGGCTGCGGGCAAAATCCAGCACTTGATGGACCTTGGTTTCGGCGATATCGCGCGGGAACACCCCTGCCAACCCCACCCCCTCATTATGCACTTTGAGCATGACAACGGTGGCGCGTTCTCGGTCCATCCCGAAAAAACGCTGCAGCACATGGACCACGAACTCCATCGGCGTGTAGTCGTCATTGAGCAGCAGCACCTTGTACAACGGGGGCTGTGATGAGACGACGCGTTCCGATTCGACGACCTGTTCGTCGAGATGCCTGACTGCCATGGCTGCCGGATAAGTTGCGGATAGGTCTAAGGAAGGTCTGCACAACCTGCTGCGCGTACGGATCGCTGCGTTGCGCGGTGT
>DAITOH010000003.1:0-35805 GCA_036834225.1 Thiobacillaceae bacterium
GAAGATAGCAATTCGGATCGTTCTGCGCTCGATCGAATGCAACCTCGATGCCGGCATGTAGCCCCTCATGCCCAGCAGCCAGGCCTAAACCGACCTCGAGGTCTTCCTTTAGCGCCTTAAGCTAAGGCTACCCGTGAGCGTGCCTGCCGAGCGCGATTACCGCGGGCCCGCGGCAGGATCAGATGGGCGGTGATTTGATGCGCGAGCGGCGCCGGCGCAGGTAGGCCAGGATATACAGCCGCCAGCCCAACTGCACGGCGGCATACCCGGCAGCGGCCAGGATGAGGGCCAGGATCAGTAGACCCAGCAGGAAGGTCTCCCCCATGCCTGTGAACCACTGCATAAGCTGCGGCAGGAACTGACCCCAGTCGCCGCCCAGCCAGTCGAACTCGAAGGGCCGTAGATCGGTCGGCTTCTCGCCAGTGATAAAGGCGCCGATGCCATAGGCCATGACGATGATGGCCGGCCAGGTGAACGGGTTGGACAGCAGGGTGGTGGCCACGGCCACCGGCAGGTTGACCCGGAAGACGATGGCCAGGATCGCGGCGGTGAGCATCTGCAGGGGGGCGGGTATGAGCCCGCCGAACATGCCGGCAGCTACCCCGCCGGCGACGGAGTGGCGGTTCAGATGCCACAGGTTGGGGTGTTTGAGCAGGGGGGCGAGGCGGCGCAGGTGTCTGTGGCTGCGCACGGTCTCGCGGTCGGGCAGATACTTGCGGAAATGCTTGCGGGGCATCCAAAGGGGGAGGGACGGGTGCGTACCCGTTGAATTCTAATTGATCCGAATCGCAATACTCGCCTTTGCCCTGGGCGCGGCCTGGTTGCAGACCCGGCCCGTCCTGCCGGATTTAGCCTGGTTGTGGCTAGCCCCGCCCCTGTTGCTGCTGGCAGCCTGGCTGCCCGGCCAGGGCAAGGGGGTGTGGGCGCGCCGTATCCTGGTGTGGCTGCTGGCCCTGGGGCTTGGGTTTTACTATGCGGCCTGGCGGGCAGAGTTGCGTCTGAACGACACGCTGCCCCAGGCCTGGGAGGGTCGTCAGCTCACCCTTGTCGGCCGTGTGCTAGACCTGCCCGAGGCGACGGCACGGGGCTGGCGTTTTCGCTTCGCCGTCACCAGGGTGGATACGCCTGGCGCCCGCGTCCCCAAGTTTGTGCAGCTCACCCATTACCGATCCGACGGCATCACTTTGCGTGAACCGGCTGCGGGTGAGTGTGTGCGCCTGACCGCGAGGCTCTATCGACCCCATGCCCAGATCAACCCGCACGGGTTCGACTACGAGGCCTGGCTGCTGGAACAGGGCATCCGTGCCACCGGTTACCTGATGGCGGCCGCCGAGCCCGCCGATGGTTGCCGTGGCAGCCTGCGCGCCGTACTGGACAGCAAGCGTCAGGCCATCCGCAGCCATCTGCTGCGGTCGCTGGCCGACCGACCTTATGCCGGTGTCGTCGTCGCCCTGGCCATAGGCGACCAGGATGCCATCCCCTCCGCCCAATGGACGCTATTCCGCCACACCGGCGTGACTCATCTGATGAGCATCTCGGGGCTACATGTCACCCTGTTCTCCGGCCTGGTCTATCTGCTGATGAGCCGCCTGTGGCGACTGGCGCCCGCGCTCTGTCTGCGCCTGCCGGCGCGCAAGGCGGGCCTTGGCTTGGGTCTTATCGCGGCCACGGCCTATGTCGCCCTATCCGGCTTCGGCATCCCGGCCCAACGCACGCTGTACATGCTGGCCGTGGGTGTGGTCTGTCTTTGGAGCGGATGGTTGACCTCCCCGACGCGGATCCTGGCCGCCGCCCTGCTGGTGGTGGTGCTCATCGATCCCTGGGCGGCCTTAGCACCTGGGTTTTGGCTGTCGTTCGGGGCGGTGGCGGCCCTTATGTATGCTAGCAGCGCCCGCCTGCGACCACCGCCCTGGTGGCTTGCCTGGCTTAAGGCCCAGTGGGCGGTCACGCTGGCCCTGACCCCGGCGCTCTTGGCCCTGTTCCATGAGGTCTCCCTGGTCTCTCCCGTGGCCAATGCCTTCGCCATCCCGCTGGTCAGCTTGCTCGCTGTACCCCTGTCCCTTCTGGCCGCTATGATCCCCTGGGAGGGCCTGGCGCTAGCGGCCCATGCCGTGCTCCATGTCACCCTAACTGGCCTAATCTGGCTAGATGGCTTGCCGCATCCGGTCTGGCATGGTGCCCAAGCCGGGCTTGCAGCCGTGGTCATGGCCCTCATGGGTGCGGCCTTGCTGCTTCTGCCCAGAGGTGTGCCGGGGCGCTGGCTGGGGATCGTCCTTTTCCTGCCGCTCATCCTACCCCGCCTGGAGCGTCCCGCAGCGGGCGAGTTCTGGCTTACCGTGCTCGATGTGGGTCAGGGCCTGGCCGCGGTGGTACGCACGCAGCATCACGTCCTGGTCTACGACACCGGCCCCCGCTATGCCTCGGGCGAGGATGCCGGCAGCCGGATCGTGGCCCCTTTTCTTTATGCCCATGGGCTGCGGCAGGTGCACAGCCTCATCGTGACCCATGACGACACTGACCATAGCGGCGGAACACTGGGACTTGCGGCTACTCATCCACCCGCAATGCTGCTGACCTCCATGGCCGGCGTCGACGCTGCGACCTTAGACCCCCATGGACGGGCCATCCTCGCGGCCATGCCAGGGGCCCGCGCATGCACTGCGGGAGAGACCTGGCACTGGGACGGCGTCGAGTTCAGGCTGCTGCACCCGCCGGCGCACCACTATCGCAACCCGAATTACGAGGACAACGAGCGCAGCTGCGTGCTCAAGGTCAGCGGTCCGGGCGGGAGCGTACTGTTGACGGCAGACATTGGGCGGTTGGGCGAGCTTGACCTGCTAAAGCGGCTCCCGAACGACCTGCGTGCCGATGTCCTGCTCGCCCCCCATCACGGCAGCCGCTCCTCCTCCACGGCTGAATTCCTCGATGCCGTCGAGCCGCGCATAGTGGTGATCTCGGTCGGCCATCGCAACCGCTATGGCCACCCCGCCCCGGAAGTGCTGGCCCGCTATCGGGCGCGTGGCATCGAGATTATGCGCACCGACCGGGACGGCGCTGTGACGTTGCGCTTCACCCCGCGCGGGGTGGAGACGAGCCGGGCACGGCTCACCCAGCGGCGCTACTGGCATAGGGTTTTTCCGGATGGGGTAGCCTCTGAGCTGAACTCCAATGCCGCGCAAACACACCGTAACTAAGGAAGGTCTGCACAACCTGCTGCGCGAACAGATCGCTGCGTTGCGCGGTGTTGGCTTCGGCCGCTTCGCTTCACATCGGCTGCGCCGATGTGAGCCTTCGCCGAAACTTCGTTTTCGCTCCCTCGCCTAACTCATTGTTATGTCTCGGTCGCTGCGCTCCGTCCGCTCGCGACGGTCGTGCAGACCTTCCTTAGCAAGCCATCACGGCACGAGCTAGCCTGCCTTGTGCTGGACATCGATCTTTCAAGGCCATTAACGACTAAGCATGGTCACGAGGTGGGTTGGTCACCGCCATGGCCACGATGTAGGCGAACATGCCCAGGGCAGCGATGAAGGCCTTGACCCGGATGGCCTTCGACCGACCGCGTTCGAGGGCTACCGTGCCCAACCCGATGTAGGCCAGCAGACCGATGATCTTGGCCAGGATCCATGGCTGTTCCAACGGATTGAGTTCCAAAACCATCACCAGGCCGATGGCGGCGATGAGTAGCAGCGTGTCGTTCACGTGCGGCAGGATCCGAACCCACCGCTATCTAAGACGGGGCGAATCGAGCAGCATCCAAAGCCCGCGCAGCACAAACAGAGCCAGGGTGACGTAGACCGTGACTATGTGCAGCAGGCGCAGCAGGGCGTAGTCTATGGGTCGTCAGGTCGGATCAGGGCACTTCGCGCAGGCCCTTGCAGTAGTTGATGAGCCCGTTAGTGGATGCGTCGTGGCCGCGCGCCGGCTCGCCGGACTTGATCTCCGTCAGGATGGTGCGCGCCAGCTGCTTGCCCAGCTCTACGCCCCACTGGTCGAAGGCGTTGATGTCCCAGATGACGCTTTGCACGAAGACCTTGTGTTCGTACAACGCGATGATGCGCCCGAGGTTGCGCGGCGTGAGCCGGTGGTAGAGCAGGGTGTTGCTGGGCCGGTTGCCGGGGAAGACCTTGTGCGGCGTCAGGCGCGCGATCTCCTTCTTCCCGAGCCCCTGGGCCTTCAACTCGGCGCGCACCTCCGCGGCCGTCTTGCCGCGCATCAGGGCCTCGGACTGGGCGAAGGCGTTGGCGAGCAGCATCTCGTGCTGGTCGTCGATGGGGTTGTGCGACTCGGCCGCCACTAGGAAGTCGCAGGGGACCAGCCGGGTGCCCTGGTGGATCAACTGATAGAAGGCGTGCTGGCCGTTGGTGCCGGGTTCGCCGAACAGGATGGGGCCGGTGGGGGTGCGCACCGGTCGACCGTCCCGGGTCACGCGCTTGCCGTTTGATTCCATGTCGAGCTGCTGCAAATAAGCCGGCAGCCGGGCCAGATATTGGTCATAAGGCAGCACGGCATGGGCCTGGGCATCCCAGAAGCCGATGTACCAGACGCCCAGCAGGGCCAGGATCACCGGCATGTTGGCCGCGGCGGGGGCGAAACGGAAATGCACGTCCATGTCGTGGGCGCCGGCGAGCAGCTCCTCGAAGGGCTCCATGCCCAGGTACAGCGCGATAGGTAGCCCGATGGCCGACCACAGCGAATAGCGACCACCCACCCAGTCCCAGAACTCGAACGTGTTGTCCGCATCGATGCCGAATTTCTCCACCTCGGCCCGATTGGTGGACACGGCCACGAAGTGTCGCGCCACCGCCCGCCCGTCCTTGGCCTTTGCCAGCAGCCAGGCACGCGCGGCATGAGCGTTGGCCAGGGTCTCCTGGGTGGTGAAGGTCTTCGAGGCGATCACGAACAGGGTGGTCTCCGGGTCGACCCGTTTGAGGACCTCGGTCAGGTGGGTCGGGTCGACGTTAGAGACGAAGTGCGCCTTGATGCCGGGTCGGGCATAGGGTGTGAGGGCCTGGCAGACCATGGCCGGCCCGAGGTCGGAGCCGCCGATGCCGATGTTGACGATGTCGGTGATGGGCTTGTCGGTATAGCCCTTCCAGAGTTGCTTGTGCACCCTGTCGGTGAACTGGCCCATCTGCTTGAGCACGCGGTGCACGTCCTGCATGACGTTGTGGCCGTCCACCATCAGGTTGAGGTCGGCCGGCGCCCGCAGGGCCGTGTGCAGCACGGCCCGGTCCTCGGTCAGGTTGATGTGCCGGCCCGAGAACATGGCCTCGCGCGCCTCCTTGAGGCCCGCCGCCTTGGCCAGCTGCAGCAGCAGCTTCATGGTTTTGGCGGTGATGAGGTTCTTCGAGTAGTCCAGCAGCAGGTCGTCAAGCCGCAGCGAGAAACGCTCAAAGCGCCGCTTGTCCTGGCGGAAGAGGTCGCGTAGGTGCAGTCTCTTCCATTCCTTGCGATGGCTGCGCAGTGCCTGCCAGGCGGCATCTAGTTCAGGCCGTCTCATGCGGGATCCTCGGTTGTAGGCGCGAGAGCTCGCGATTATACCGCCGCGGTCAGGGTCTCGCGCGCCGGGCCCGGTGGCTTACGCACCAGGCCGGTTCGGGCTCCCGGAAGGGTTGCGGCCGCCAGAGGAACTGGTAGGCCAGAAGCAGGGCCTTTAGGGCGGCCTTGCGTACACGGTGCGTCATGCGGCCGGCAGATGCAGCCTAAAGCGGGCCAGGCTAGGCTCGGAGCTGACTCTGGCCTCGCCGCCATGGGCCTCGATGATGGACTTGACGATGGCTAGCCCCAGCCTGGTGTGCTCGCCACCGCCTGCCCGCCGCGCCGGGTCTGCGCGGCAGAAGCGGTTAAACAGGCGTGGCAGGTGCTCGCTGCCCTGAGCGCAGCTATGCGGCTTACCTAGACACGGCTACGTGTTGCGGCAGAGTCCCGCCGCGGCCCTCGGAGTTGGCCATGAGGCTCGTGCGCGAGCGCTCCGATACCCACGATCCCCATGGCAACAGCATCCGGTGGCGGTGGTGATCTTAGGCAGCCTGGTGAGCGCCACCCTGCTCGTGCTCACACCGGTGATGTTCTGGCTATTCGGCAAGGGGCCGCTCATGCGCCTGTTGGCCAAGAAGGAAGCCGCGACCGTTGCGTATTGATGCATGCCGGCGGCCTTACGTGTTTGTCCTACTGCCCAGCCAGGGCGGCAGCGGCAAGCTGACCCTGCTGGCGGGCGACAGAAAGGAGGAGCTTAAACTGAAGCCGATCTTCGACAGCGCACTGGGGGCGCCACGACACTCAAGTCAGCCAAGGGTGTGAAAACGGTGGCAGTCATCCGCCTGCCGGGCCGGCCACGTTTGAACCCGGATTGTCCTTTGGGACTTCGGTTCCCGATAAATCGAGGGATTGTAGGTCGGCCCTAAGGTCGACGAGTCAGGTGAAGCCCGACCTTTAGCCCTGGACAATCCAGGATGAACATAGCGTGACGGCCCGATCAGCTGGCCGGCTCAGTCCTGCATCAGGATTATCCCGGCTAAGGGCGGCAGAACGATCACCAGGGAATAGGGATAACCCATCCAAGGCTGCTCCTCCGCCATCAGCCCGGCGCCGTTACCCATGTTGCTGCCGCCGTAGAACGCGGAGTCGCTGTTGAACACCTCGCGCCAGAAGCCGGGGGCGGGGCAGCCGATGCGGTAGCCCGCCCGCGGCACGGGGGTGAAGTTCAGGGCCACGATGGCGCTGCGGCCGTTGCGGTCGCGGCGCACATAGGACAGGACCGATTGGTCCGCATCGTGACAGTCGATCCAGGCAAAGCCCTCGTGCACGAAGTCCAGCTCGTGCAGACAGGGCAGCGTGCGGTAGAGATGGTTGAGGTCCCGCAGCAGGGTCTTGATCTGGGCGTGCCAGCCGATCTCCAGCAGGTCCCAGTCCAGCTCCCAGCCCGAGTTCCATTCCCGGCCCTGGCCGAACTCGTTGCCCATGAAGTTGAGTTTCTTGCCCGGGCTGGTCATCTGGTAGGTGAACAGCAACCTCAGGTTGGCAAACTGCTGCCAGGTGTCACCCGGCATGCGGCCGAGCAGGGAGCGCTTGCCGTGCACCACCTCGTCGTGGGAGAAGGGCAGCACGAAGTTCTCCGTGTAGGCATAGAGCTGGCCGAAGGTGAGGTTGCTGTGATGGAAGCGGCGATAGACCGGATCCAGCTGCATGTAGGCCAGGGTGTCGTTCATCCAGCCCATGTTCCACTTCATGGAGAAGCCCAGGCCTCCCACATAGGTGGGGCGGGAGACCATGGGCCAGGCGGTGGATTCCTCGGCCAGGGTGAGCGCGCCGGGAAAATGCTCGTGCACCATGGCGTTCATTTCGCGCAGGAAGTCGATCGCCTCCAGGTTTTCGCGCCCGCCATAGCGGTTGGGCAGCCACTCCCCCTCCTTGCGCGAATAGTCCAGGTAGAGCATGGAGGCGACCGCGTCCACCCGTAGGCCGTCGAAGTGGAATTCCGACAGCCAGTAGTGGGCGCTGGCGAGCAGGAAGCCCTTCACCTCGTTGCGGCCGTAATTGAAGATGTGGGTGCCCCAGTCCTTGTGCATCCCCAGACGCGGGTCCTCGTGCTCGTAGAGCGCGGTGCCGTCGAAACGGGCCAGGGCCCAGGCGTCCATGGGGAAGTGCGCCGGCACCCAGTCCAGCAACACGCCGATGCCGGCGCGGTGGCAGGCATCGATCAGGTATCTCAGGTCGTCCGGCGTGCCGTAGCGGGAGGTGGGTGCGAAATACCCCGTGGTCTGGTAACCCCAGGACTCGTCCAGGGGGTGCTCCGTCAGGGGTAGGAACTCGATGTGGGTGTAACCCATGTCGAGCACGTAGGGGATGAGGGCATCGGCCAGCTCGCGGTAGTTGTAGAAGCGGCCGTCGGGATGCCGGCGCCAGGAGCCGGCATGGACCTCGTAGATGTTCATCGGTGCGTGTAGCCAGTCCAGCCGCGCGCGGGCTGCCATCCAGTCGGCATCCTGCCATGTGTAGGCGGTGTCGGCCTGCACCGTGGCGGCGGTACCAGGTCGCAGTTCGTAGCTGCGGCCATAGGGGTCGGTCTTGACCAGGATCTCACCCGTGTTCCGGTTGCGGATCTCGAACTTGTAGAGGTCGCCCGGTTTTAAGCCCGGTATGAACAGCTCCCACACGCCGCTGTTGCCCCGAACCCGCATCGGGTGGACGCGGCCGTCCCAGCGGTTGAAGTCGCCCACCACGCTGACCCGCTCCGCGTTGGGGGCCCAGACCGCGAAACGCACCCCTTCCACGCCCTCCAGGGTGGCCGGGTGGGCGCCCAGGGTGCGGTAGGCCTCAAGCAATTTGCCCTCGTTGAAGAGGTAGAGTTCTAGATCGCTCAGGAAGGGCGGGAAGGCATAGGGATCGACGATCTCGAAGCTCGCTTCGTCCTCCTCCTGGATGCGCAGACGCCAGGGGCGCGTGGGGGCCTGTGCACCGCGCCATTCGTACAGGCCGTCTTCGTTGACCCGGTTCATGTCCGCTTCGCCCGTGTCGAGCAGCAGGGTCACCTTGCGGGCATGGGGCCGGAAGACGCGAATGACCTGGCCGCCTTCGACGGGGTGCAGGCCGAGGACGGAAAAGGGGTCATGCATGCGGGCCTGAGTGATGCGTTCGATGGCGTCTTCAGTAATAGTGCTCATTTTGGTTCATCAGAGGTGGCTAATGATGGCGTTCGGATCGCCGCCTGTCCATTTGGCCGTCGGAGCGGCAAGTCACGCTATCATCACATGCCGATGGGATAATACGGGTTAATGCGGGCACGAGCCGATCTAAAGCGGGACTGTCGCGATACCGCCAGCCAAATCGGGCTTGTTACTCTGATATTATTGCACGCCACGGATCATCCAACAGCCTATGCGCGATCGACAGGAGGGGACCTTTGGTCAAGGAATTTCCGCGTTTCGTCAGCCTGCTCACCAAAAACACCGTCGCGCTGATCCTGGCCGGTGGGCGCGGCAGCCGGCTGAAGTCTCTCACCGATTGGCGCGCCAAGCCGGCGGTGCCGTTCGGTGGCAAGTTCCGCATCATCGACTTTCCCTTATCCAACTGCATCAACTCGGGCATACGCCGGGTCGGTGTGATCACCCAGTACAAGGCGCACAGCCTGATCAAACACGTGCAGCGCGGCTGGGGTTTCCTGCGCGGCGAATTCAACGAGTTCATCGAGCTGCTGCCGGCCCAGCAGCGGGTGGACGAGACCAGCTGGTACAAGGGCACGGCGGATGCGGTCTACCAGAACCTGGACATCCTGCGCATCTACAAGCCGGAATATGTGCTCATCCTAGCCGGCGACCACGTCTACAAGATGGACTATGGCAAGATACTGGCCTCGCATGTCCAGAACGAGGCGGACATGACGGTGGCCTGCATCGAGGTGCCGCGGCGCGAGGCCTCCGCCTTCGGTGTCATGCAGGTTGACGACGACGGGCGGGTGACGGCCTTCATGGAAAAGCCATCGGATCCGCCGTCCATCCCGGGCAGGCCGGAGACCTCCCTGTGTTCCATGGGCATCTACGTCTTCAACGCCGCCTTCCTGTTCGAGCAACTGGTCAGGGATGCGGATGATCCCAGGTCAGAGCACGATTTCGGCAAGAACGTCATCCCGCACCTAATCCAAGCTGGTTATCGCATCTATGCCCACAGCTTCACCGACAGCTGTGTGCGCGGCGAGGGCGAGCCCGCCTATTGGCGCGACGTCGGGACGGTCGAGTCCTATTGGTCCGCCAATCTGGATCTGGCCAGCGTGACGCCGGAACTCAATCTCTACGACCCCAAATGGCCCATCTGGACCTATCAGGAACAGCTGCCCCCGGCCAAGTTCGTCCTCGACGAGGAGGGGCGTCGCGGCATGGCCATCAACTCCATGGTCTCGGGGGGCTGCATCATTAGCGGTGCGACCGTGCGGCATTCGGTGCTGTTCTCCAACGTCCAGGTGGGTGAAGGCGCCTATCTGGAGGAGGCCGTGGTGCTGCCGGATGTACGCGTCGGCCAGGGCGCCATCCTGAAAAAGGCCGTCATCGACCGCGGCTGCATCATTCCCGCCGGCATGAGCATCGGTGTCAACCCGGCTGAGGATGCGAAGCGGTTCTACGTCTCCGGCGGTGGGGTGACCCTGGTTACGCCCGAGATGTTGGGGCAGAACATGCACCTCTTCCGCTGAGCCCCGTCGAGGAGAGGCCGCTGTAGACTTGGCGCCGTGAGGAGGCGTCATCCGTGCTCAATCTGATCCTCTGCTGGCATTTCCATCAGCCCGATTACCGGACCGAACAGGGCTATTTCCTGCCCTGGACCTATCTGCACGGCCTCAAGGACTACGCCGACATGGCCGCCCACTTGGAGGCGCATCCGCACATGCGGGCGGTGATCAACTTCGTGCCCACCCTCCTGGAACAGTTGGATGACTATGCTGCGCAGATCCACAGCGCAGAGGTGCGTGATCCCCTGCTAGCGAGGCTGAGCGACGACCGTCTGGGGCGGTTGTCCCGGCAGGACAAGCGCGATCTGCTAGAGCGCTGTTTTAGGCTCAACCCGGCGACCATGCTGGAGCCCTTCCCCGCCTATCGGCGGCTGCGCGAGATCTGGCGTCAATTTGAGGCCGAGGGGGATGCCGGGCTGGATTACCTGTCGGGCCAGTACTTTGCCGATCTGCTGACCTGGTATCACCTGGCCTGGACCGGGGAGACCGTGCGCCGCCAGTACCCCCTGGTGCTCAAGCTGATGGATAAGGGTAGCGGTTTCACCCTGGATGATAGGCGGGCGCTCCAGGCCCTGATCGGCGAGGTGATCAGCGGGCTGATCCCGCGCTATCGGGCGCTGGCCGAGCGGGGGCAGGTGGAGCTGTCGACCACCCCGCACAGTCACCCCATCGCCCCCCTGCTCATCGACTTCCAGGCAGCACGCGAGGCCAGGCCCGATCTGCCCCTGCCGAAGTCGGCGGCCTATCCCGGCGGGGCACAGCGTGTGCTGGCCCACCTGGATGCTGCCTTGGCCTGCCACGGCGAGCATTTCGGCGCCCCGCCCGCCGGCCTGTGGCCGGCCGAAGGCGGGGTGTCGGAGGCGGCGCTGCGCCTATTTTCGCAAGCCAAGCTGGCTTGGGTGGCCAGCGGCGAAGGTGTGCTGCGCAACAGTCTCAAGGCTTCGGGCCTGGACGTGAGCCGGCCCTGCCAGTGGCTGTGTCGGCCCTACCGGCTGCCGGGTGTGCAGACCGCGTGTTTCTTCCGCGACGACTATCTGTCCGACCTTATCGGTTTCGAATACAAGAACTGGTTCGCCCGTGATGCCGTCCGGCACTTCTTGCACAGCATCGAGGATCGCTATCACTACGCGAATTGCCCTAACCCGGTGGTGACGGTGATCTTGGACGGCGAGAACGCCTGGGATTTCTATCCCTACAACGCCTGGTACTTCCTCGACGAGCTCTATGCTGCCCTGGTCGATCATCCCGGTATCCGGTTCACCACCTTCTCGGATTACCTGGACCGAAACCCGGACAGTGTCGTGGAACTGCCCCGCCTTGTTGCCGGTAGCTGGGTCTACGGCGATTTCACCACCTGGATGGGGCACGCCGACAAGAACCGGGCTTGGGACCTGCTGTGCGCGGCCAAGGCGTCCTTCGATGCGGTCATGGCAACAGACCGGCTAGATCAGGCGGCAAGGACTAAGGCCGAGATCCTGCTGAAATCCTGCGAGAGTTCCGACTGGTTCTGGTGGTTCGGCGATGCCAATCCCGCCGATAGCGTGCAGGCCTTCGACCGGCTCTACCGGGAGAAACTGAAACGGTTGTACGCCACGCTGGGCCTGGCCATGCCGTCCGAGCTGGATCAGCCCATCAGCCTGGGTGGCGGCGCGGCGCTAGCGGGCGGCGTGATGCGGCGGGGAGGATGAGGCTTGCCGTCGCACACTCGCAGACAGGACCGGACCGTGCGGGCCGCCGACGACCGAGACGGTCCCTGCTACACTGCCCCCATTTCGGGAGCATGCACATGAATGACGACGTCAAGGGCAAGGTGGTGTTCATGACCTTATCGAGCAGGCACTGGAGGGGCACCAGGTCGGTGACCGGGTGGAGGCGAGCCTGACCCCCGACGCCGCCTGCGGCCCACATGACCCGGATCTGGTCATCGTCGAGGACTTCGAGAACCTCCCGCCCCCCTATCGGCGGTTGGGCACGGAGGCAAAATTCCAGAACGAAAAGGGCGAGGTGCTCACCTTTCGCGTCGTGCAGATCAAGGACAGCCAGGCGACCCTGGACAGCAATCATCCGCTGGCGGGACAGAACGCCACCTGTGTGGTGGACATCGTCTCGGTGCGCGATGCCACGCCGGAGGAGATTGCGAGCGGCTTCCCGGCCGAACAGGGCCCGCCGGCGCTGCACTGAACAAAAAAGCCCGCTTGAGGCAGGCCTTGTGCGGTGCGGCGGTCGGCTCTAGCGCGGGCAGGCATCCTCGCTGGGCACCTTGCCGGTCATGAGCAGGAACTGCTCGAATGGTCCCATCACGCGCATGGCCTCGGCCTTCGGGCCTTCGAACTTGAGGCGGCCGAACATCATCGCGCGCATGGGGCCGTATTCGCCGGCACCCATTTCGCGCCAGCGCATGGTCTTAGCGTACACGACGTAATCCATGTCCATGTTGAGATGGTGGTCTAAACCTTGCCGCCCTAGGGCATGACTTCATCTCCACCTTGGTGTTCTCGCCGCAATCGGTGCGGTACATGTGGATGATCTTGTAGCCGCGACCGCCGTCGTTCTTGATCCACTTCTCGGCCAGTTCATCCGTCAGGATGGGATTCTTGTTTCCAGGCCTCGCAGGCGCGGCTGGCCCACTCGGCCGACATGAGCAGGGTGGCGCTGGCGTGCGCGGCGGCGAGCAGAGCGATCTGATGGAAGCGCGCGGAATTCTCCTCGAGAGAGTGACAGCAGCTGTCACGAAGCTACCGGCAGCGAGGCTAGACCCGCCCAACGTACTCTCAAACGGTCTCGGGACGGTCAGTGCGGCAGGTGCTGCTTCAGGGCGCCATAGAGCCAGGTGCCATGCAGGGCGCCGGCTAGCACCACAATGGCCCCCAGTGATCCGGTGCCAACCAGGGCGAAGATGGGGCCGGGACACAGACCGATGAGTCCCCAGCCCAGACCGAAGATAAGGCCGCCGGCCAGGTAACTGACCCGGCCCGGGGGTTTTTCGGGGATGGTGATGGTCTGCCCGTCCAGCGATCGTCTCTCGCCCATGCGCTTGATGATCTGGATGCTCAGCATGCCGGTGGCAATGGCGGAAAAGAGGATGCCGAACATGTGGAAACTCTGGAAATGGAACATCTCCTGGATGCGGTACCAGGAGGCGGCCTCGGACTTAATTAGGACGAAGCCGAACACTAAACCGGCGAGCAGATACGGCAGATAGCGCAGCATGTCGTCAGCCTATTACAGCATCCAGGGGACCAGGAACCAGGAAGAGATCAGCCCGCCGCCAAAGATGCCCAGGGTAGCGTAGAGGGAGGGCAACTGCAGTGTGGATAGCCCCGTGATGGCATGGCCCGAGGTGCAGCCGGCCGCGTAGCGGGTGCCGAAGCCGACCAGCACGCCGCAGGCGAACAGCAGGGCGAAGTTGCGCACGCTAGGACGGAAGAGCTCCTCCGGCACCAGGCTCGCGGCGGGCTGGGTAAAGCCCCAGGTGGTGAGCATCTCCTGGGCCGCCAGGCTCAGTTTGACCGGGTCCGGATTGGCGAACACCACACCAGCCAGGAAGCCACCCAGGGCGGTGCCGATGACGAACATCAGGCTCCAGGCGTGTTCCTTCCAGTCGTATTTGAAAAAGTCCACCTCCACCTGGGGCGGCTGGGTGATGGCACACAAGTGGCGCAGGTTGCTGGAGATCCCAAAGGAACGGTTGCCGATGAACAGCATCGTCGGGACCATCAGCCCGATGATCGGGCCGGCCACATACCACGGCCAGGGGGCGTAAAGCCAAGCGAGCAGCGTTTCCATGTCCCCTCCTTTTGGGTGGTCGGTGATTATATATTGGAGAAAGCTAAGGAAGGTCTGCACGACCGTCGCGAGCGGGCGGAGCGCAAGGCGCACGGAGCGCAGCGACCGAGACATAACAATGAGTTAGGCGAGGGAGCGAGCACCGCGCAACGCAGCGATCCGTACGCGCAGCAGGTTGTGCAGACCTTCCCTAATATACAGGTTGATACAGATATACCAACAACGGCAACCCGGGGCTGACGCCATGGGGGCGATCAGCGACGCTCCGCCAGGGAGGCATGCACTAAATCGATGCGTTGGCGGATGAGCTCGAGGCTTGCGGCGTCGCCTGCCGCTTCGGCCCGTTTGGCCTGGACCTCAAGCCAGGCCAGCAGCGCGCGCCGCCAGCCCTGATCGGAGACCGTGCGTGTTGCCGTGGCGATGACCTCGGGCGAGGCGCGTCCGGCATGAAACAGCACCCCGGCGGCGATGGCGCGCGAAAGCGGGTCCTCGATCCCCTCCAGACTGCGGACCAAGCCGGCGTCATCCTTGACCTGCAAGAGCGCCCGATATGGCGGTGGCAGTTTGCCGACATCCAGGCCCTGCCAGTCGCCGCTCAGGTAGCGTGCATAGGCGCGGTCTTCGGCAGCAGCGTGCGCGGCCAGGGCGGCGAAGCTTTGGCAGGGTCCGGTCTCTAGGGCGGCAATGCGCACCGCGCAGCGCATCAGCTCCGCTCTGGCCGCAAGGTCCAGCCGCCCGGTGCGGGCAATCTCGGCCCGGGCGCGCTCGAAGTTGCGTTCGGCCAGGCCGGTATTGCCGTTCAGATAATGCTTGCCATAGCTTTCCAGCAGGTTGTAGGCATTGATCTTCCAGTCTGGCGGCGGCGGACTGCTGGCGCAAGCGGTCAGCAAGAGGGTCAGGAGTGCAGCGCTAGCGGTGCGAGCCAAGGGGTGAGGCGGGAGGGGTAAGCCAGCCCGTCGTCCTGTCCTTGCCCGATTCGGGCCGGCGAGTCGGGCTGAAGCCCGACCTACAGACCTGTGGATGATCCGGATCAATCCCTCACCTCTCTCACGGCAGTTTGAGTTCCACATCGCGCTTGAACGGCCATTTGCGATTGATCTCGTTGATCAGGTGGTTGACCTTGGTGATGCTGTCGTCGATCTCCGTGCGCAGGATGGCCAGATCGGTGGTGGCCTCCTTGACATCGGCAGTGATGGCATTGACGTTGGCAACGGCACCCTGTGCCGCCAGGAGGATGGCATCGGCCCGCTTCAGACTCTCGCGCACGTCGCCGAGTATCGCGTTGACCAGGGCCAGCGAGCGGTCGGCCTGATCCATCACGCCGCCCTGGCCGAATACGCGCTGATCTGCCTTGGCCAGGGTCTGGTCGACGCGCAGGGAGACGCCGTTGAGGCTCGCGAGCAGGGCGTTCGCCCGGTCCAAGGCCTGCACGACCTTTTTGGCCTTCTCCGGACCGCCTAGCACCCCCTCCAGGACACCGTAGTCGCCGATCATGCGGCCGGTGAGGGTGTCGACATGGGCGAGAGTGCGGTTGATGCTGGAATCCGATCCGGTCATCGCCTCCACGTTGGCCAGGATGCTCTTGACCCGGGCCATGATGACCGGGATGTCCTGGGTGGCATCGCCGGTGATGAGTGTCCGCTCCGCCCCGTCCGGCAGCGGAGGATCGGACAGCACTGTGCTGAAGGCGCGGATCTTGGCCGCGCCCACGAGCCCCTTCTCCAGGGTGAACTGGCTGGATACGCGCAGCCAGCGGGCGTCTTGCACCGGCACCGCGACGTGGATGCGCACCTTGCCCTCCGCAGTGAGATCCAGCCTTTTTACCTGGCCGATGGGAAAGCCGGAGAAGGTCAGCGGCATGCCGATGGTCACGCCTTCCGCATCATCCGCCACCAGGATCAGATCCTGGGTGGGCTGGAAGGCGCCGCGGGCATACAGCACATAGATCAGGAAACCCACCGCCAGCACCAGGGTGGAGACTAACAGTAGGCCGACCTTGAGCTCCAGGTTCTTGATCAGCGGGGCGCGTACAGGGGCGCGTTCCATGCGTAGTCCAGGATACGGAAGTCTTCACAGTCTCCCGCCAGGGCCTGCAGGGTCGCCTCCAGGAAGGGCGGGTAGTGGATGTCCGGCAGCAGCAGGGCTGGCCGGTCGATGAGGATTATAGGCGGTTGCTGTATGACCGCCCGCAACAATTTGGCGGCAAAACGCTCCACGCAGCTTAAGTCCGGATCGCGCTTCAAGGCGCAACCGGTCTGGCCCAGTCTGGCCAGCAAGGCCCAGGCCCGGTCGGCGGCGTCCTGATAGGAGAGGTTCTGGCGGTACTGGGGCACGATGGCGATGTTTTCCAGCACCGAGAGGTTGGCACGCAAAGGCAGATCGTCGGCGACCAAGGCCGCCTCCGGCAGGGAGTCGATCAGGGCCTCACGCTCGGCGGCGTCGGCGAGCCAGATCACATGTAGACCAGTGCCAATGATGCCACCTCGATAAACATGATGACGAAGAACAAGCGGACCATGCCGCGCAGTACCGCGATGGGCGCGAAGAACATCATGCGCGGTGCCTCCAGCCCGGCGCGGATCGGGATGAGGGTCACCGCCAGTCCGAACAGCAAGCTCTTGAGCGTCAGGGTGAGAAAGGCGGTGGGGGTAAAGATCTTGGCGATCACGCGGCTGAAGTCGGGCAGACTCCAGGGCTGCAGGCCGTAGACTGCGACATAGGCCAGGATCAGGGCGAGGATGCAAGACAGCAAGGTCAGGGCATAGACCGAGATGGCGCCGCCGATGACCCTTGGGATGAACTCGAAACGCATGGGGTCCACGCCCGCACCCTCCAGGGCGCGGATCTCGTTGTTGATGTTCATCAGGGCCACCTCGGTGTTGATGGCTGCGCCCGAGCGCAGGGCGATGAACAGCGCCGTGAGCAGGGGCAGGGTCTCAAGCACCACGACGCGCACCGACACCTCCAGGGCGAAGTCCGACAGGCCGTAGTTGCGCGCCGTGGTGACCACGATCTGGATGATGACGTAGGACAGCAGGGCCGCAAACAGGAGGAAACCGGGTAGGATCTGCCAGGCGGTGAAATAGATCTGCTTGAGCACCACGGAGCGGCTGGCGCTGTTGTAGACGGCAGGTGTGAAGGTCTCCACCAGGACGCGCGCACCGAACCCCAGCACACGGCCCCAGGCCTGCAGCCAGCCGAGGGTGCTACTGCCGACACGGGTGAGGAACTGTTGTGGGGTCGCCATGACCCAATGATAGATAATCCGAGCATGTCGCACGCCGATGCCTCCGGCAATTTTGTAGAATGAGGCCGGACTGACCATTGGGCCTTTTGCCCCGGATCTCAAAGGGCTTGTAGGTCGGTCTCAAGCCTAACGCACGCATGGACCAGCCGGGATGAAACAACACCGGGGATAACATCGTGAACTCACTTCGATTTGCACACCACGCCCTACTGGGTACCTTCCTGTTCTTGGCATGGCCGGCTTGGTCTGCCAGCGGCAGCATGATCCGCGATGACCAGTTGCGTGCGGCTGCGTCTACCGCCGCAGCGGTGACAGCCCAAGTGCCGAGAGGGGCCAAGGTCGAGGTACTGGCTCGGCAGGGCGGCTGGGTCCAGATTAAGGTCTCCGGCCAGACGGGGTGGGTGCGCATGCTCTCGGTGCGCACCACCGATACCGCGCAGCGTGATGTGGGCGGCGAACTGGCGGGGGTGATCGGCATGGGCACCCGCCAGGCCGACACCGGACGGGTCGTCTCGGTCGCCGGCGTGCGCGGGCTTAACGAACAGGATTTGAAGGCGGCCCGTTTTAATGCGCAGGAACTGGAGCGTCTGGATCGCTACGTCGTCAGCCGTGACGAAGCCCAGTCCTTTGCCCGTGAAGGAGGGCTTGCCGCCCGCTCGCTCGACTACTTGCCGGCGCCTGCTCAAGCCAACCGGCAGTCCAGTCCGTGGGGAGAACCACAGTGGTGAAAAGCGCGTTCATCGTGGCCCTGGCCCTGTCGGCCTTCGGCATCACCGCCCAAGCATCGAGCGCGGAGCGGGCATTGCGCGATCTGCTGCTCAGCCGGCAACCCGCACAGGCGCAGGACAGCAAACCCACCAGCCAGGGCAAACCCGCGCCCTCGACTGTGGCCACACCCCCGCAGCAGACCCCGCAGGCCCAGCCGAAGCGCAGGCCGCGCACTGCCGATCTGCTTGGCGGTCTGTTGTCCTTCGTCGCCGAACCGCCGCAGACCCTGGAGGAGGAGCGCAACATCGGCCGCACCGTCGCGGGTAGCCTGTTGGGGGCAGCACCCCTGGTGCGCGACGACCAGCTGCAGCGCTATGTCAACCTGGTCGGCCGCTGGGTGGCCCTGCAGAGCGAGCGCCCCGACCTGGAGTGGCGTTTCGGCGTCATCGACAGCGAGGACATCAACGCCTTCGCCATACCCGGCGGCTACATCTTCGTCACCCGGGGGCTCTACCGCAGGCTCAACAGCGAGGCCGAACTGGCCGGCGTGCTGGCTCACGAGATCGGACATGTGATCCGCAAGCACCACCTGCGTATGATGCAGCAGTCACGGGCCTTAGCCGACTTGGGCGCCGTGGTGGGCAAGCGGATGGAGGGCGGCTCGGCCTTCGCCCGCAACTTCATGGGCAATTTCTGGGAGGCCCTCGCCCGCGGCCTGGACAAGGACGCGGAATACGAGGCCGACCGTATCGGCATGGTGCTAGCCGCCCGCGCCGGTTACGACGCCTACGGCCTGCCTGCGGTGTTGCAGGAGATCGGCCGCGTGTCCGCGTCCGACAGCCGGGTGGCCTTCCTGTTCAAGACCCATCCCCATCCGGACGACCGCTTCGCCATGCTTTCGGAGGCGGTCGGCAGCCGTCTCGACAACCTGCCCGAGGGCAAGGATCTGACCGCTCGCTTCTACCGCATCCACTAGGATGAAACGCCCCCCTGGCTCGCTGCGCTCGTCTTCCCTCGAGTGGGAAGGCTAGTTCCATCGAGACGGCCGTGCGGAACCGACGTCCTCCATGGCTGACGCATGACCCTGCGCTCCCGCCGCTTCATCGGCCAGTTCGGGCTGAGCCTGCTTTTCCTGCTCATCCTGCTCGGTCAGGTCGGAAGGCTCTACGACCTCTACTTCATCCATCGCTTCGAGGCCGCCATCCATGACCTCAAGATCCGGCTCTTTCGCGCCCAAGGGGTGGACGAGCGCATCGCCATCGTCGACATCGACGAGCGCTCGCTGCGCGAGGTGGGGCGCTGGCCCTGGTCGCGGGACAAGACCGCTCACTTAACCCGCACCCTGTTCGAGCAATACGGCGTGGCCGCCGTCGGCTTCGACGTGGTCTTCGCCGAACCGGACCAGAGCTCGGGCCTGCCGGTGCTGGAGCGTCTGGCCAGGACGGAGCTGGCCGGGGAGGGCGGCTTCTTGGCCATGCTCGAACGCCTGCGCCCCAAACTGGACTACGACGCGCAGTTGGCCGCTGCCCTGGGCTCGGGTCCAACGGTGCTCGGCTATTATTTCGGCCCGCCCGGGCAGACGCAACGGGTCGGCGCCCTGCCAAAACCGGTCAAGGACTGTGGCGAGCTGCATCGGCTGGGGGTAAGACCGGCCCGCCTTAGCGGCTATCACGGCAATCTCCGGGTCCTGCAGGACCAGGCCCAGGGCGCCGGCTTTTTCAATGCACATCCCGATTTCGACGGGGTGATGCGCCGCATGCCGGTGCTAATCGAGCATGACGGACAGTGCTACGGCTCCTTAGCCCTGCTCACCGCCCAGGCGGCCATGGGAAGTATACTGGTCAAGGTGCAACCCACCTTAGGCCTGCGTCCGCCCGGTCTGGATCTGGACGGGCTTAGCATTCCCCTGGATGCGGAGGGTCGTGCCCTGGTCCCCTACCGGACACCGGGCGCCTATCGCTACATCCCCGCCGTCGACGTGCTCAGGGGGGCGGCCCCGGCGGCAGATCTGGAGGGCAGGGTGGTGCTCATCGGCTCCACGGCGCCCGGCATCATGGATCTGCGGGTCACCCCCACGGAAAAGGCCTTCCCGGGCGTGGAGATCCATGCCAGCCTCATCTCCGGCATCCTGGATGGCACCATACCGTGGGAACCGGTCGGCATGCGCTACTACGAGGCCGGTCTGGTGCTGGGCCTGGGCCTCATCCTGGCGGCCGTGTTGCCCCTGCTCACCCCGCTGTGGGCCGCAGCCCTCACCGTGTTCCTCGCCGGATTGCTCGTCGGGGCGGACTTCTACGCCTGGTCCGCACTGCACATGCAGGTCCCGGTGGCGGCCAGTCTGATCACCGTGGTGGGTCTGTTCGTGCTCAACATGTCCTATGGCTTCTTCGTCGAGGCCCGCTCCAAGGCCCAGATCACCCGGCTGTTCGGCCAGTACGTGCCGCCCGAGCTGGTCGACGAGATGGCCAAGGATCCGGCCCGCTACAGTCTGCGTGGCGAGTCGCGGGTGATGACGGTGCTGTTCTCGGACATCCGCGACTTCACCAGCATCTCCGAAGGGCTGGAGGCCGCGCAGCTTGCCGACATGCTCAACGTCTATCTCTCGCACATGACCCGGCTCATCCAGGCGCGCAAGGGCACCATCGACAAGTACATCGGTGACGCCATCATGGCCTTCTGGGGCGCGCCCATGAGCAACGAGCAGCATGCCCGCGACGGCGTGCTCACGGCGCTGGCCATGCAATCCACCCTGGCCGAGCTCAATCCCATCCTGGAGGCCAGGGGCTGGCCGCCGGTGCGCATCGGGGTGGGCGTCAACACGGGGCGCATGAGCGTGGGCAACATGGGTTCCGAGTTCCGCATGTCTTACACCGTGATGGCCGACGCGGTGAACCTGGCCTCGCGGCTCGAGGGCCTGACCAAGCAGTACGGGGTGGGCGTCCTGGTCGGCGAGGCCACGCGCGAAGCCTGTCCCGACCTGAGCTTCATGTTCGTCGACCGCGTGCGCGTCAAGGGCAAGGCGCAGCCGGTGTCCATCTATGAACCCCTGGGCGTGACGGCCGAGTTGCCGGCGGATCGTCTCGCCGCGGCCCAGGCCTTCGAGGCGGCGGTGCATGACTATCTCGCGCGGCGCTGGGAGGAGGCGCAAGCGCGCCTGCTCGCCCTGCGCCAGCGCCAGGCTCTCAAGCTCTACGACGTCTATCTGGAACGCATCGCCCACTTCCGCGACCATCCCCCGCCCGCTAACTGGGACGGCGTGTTCACCTTCACCACCAAATAGCTCATGGAGATACGCGTTCTGGGTTGTTCCGGCGGCATCGGCGACGGCCGGCACACCACCTCGCTACTGGTGGACGATGACGTGCTCATCGATGCCGGCAGCGGTGTCACCCAGCTGTCACGCGCGGCTTTAGCCCGCATCGATCACCTCTTCATCACTCACGCCCATCTGGATCACGTCCTGGCACTGCCGCCGATGCTCGACAGCGTCGCCGCGGAGCGTGATCGCACCCTGGTGGTGCACGCCCTGCCGGAGGTGGTGGAGGTGCTCGCGGGACATCTGTTCAACTGGCAGCTTTGGCCCGACTTCAGCTGCATCCCGACAGCGGAGGCGCCGTTCATGCGCTATGCGCCCATCGCGCTGGGGGAGACGGTGAAACTCGGGCCGCGGCGCATCACCGCCATCCCGGCCCATCACACGGTGCCCGCGGTGGGCTATCTGCTGCGCGGCGACAAGGGAAGCCTGATCTTCTCCGGCGATACCGACAGCCACGACGCCCTCTGGGAGATCGCCAACGCAACACCGGACCTGCAGCACCTCATCGTCGAGACCTCCTTTCCGAACGGCCTGCAGGATGTCGCCCACGCCTCCAGGCATTACTGTCCGCGCACCCTGGCACCGGATCTGGCCAGGTACGAAGGCAAGGCGCAGATCTGGATCACCCACCTCAAGCCTGGCGGCGAGGCGGAGATCATGCAGGAGATCCTTCAGGCCGCGCCGGGGCGGCTGGCCGTTGCGGCGTTAAGCCAAGGGCAGGTGCTGACGGGCATGTGAGCCGGCTTCCGATCGGTCGCCGAGGCGATCCGCTGCCGGTCGGGGCTATTCCGGCAAGGCGACGCGGTGGTCGCGGCTGTACAGATAGTCGCGGAAGACGTGTTCGGCCGTCAGCAGCTGCCAAGTCCCGTCCGGCAGCCGGCGGCTGGTGTCCTTGAGCCGGTAGGTCAGCGCCCCGCAGGGCCAGATGTCGAAGTTGCGCATGTGGGTGCACAGACAGGTCTTGTCCTTCACCGAGATCTTTTTGGCCTGCGGATGACGCGCCACCTCGCGGTTGTAGGCCTCGATGTAGGCGCAGCGCCCCTCGTTGTCGAGCAGGTAGCCGTAGGCCTCGCAGTTGGGCCGGATGCCGGTGCCGATGCCGGGGCTGCCCTTGAGCATGCGCATGGGGTAGCCGGTGGGCGAGAGGCCGTTGACCTCGATGTCCTTCTCCTCGGCCCTGAAGTATTCCTGCTTGACCTTGTCCGGCAGGCCGCATTCGTGGGTCACGGTGAAGCGGGTGGCCACCTGCACCCCGGCGGCACCCAGCTCGAGGAAGTTCACCGCATCGGTGCCGGTGAAGATGCCACCGGCGGCGATGACCGGGATGCTCAAGTGCTCGGATTTTAGGTAGTTGAGGACCTCCGCTACGATGCTGGCCAGGTCGTATTTCATCCAGTCATCGAGGCCGAAGCCCAGGTGGCCCCCGGCCAGCGGGCCCTCGACGATGATGTAGTCGGGCAGACGGTCGAGCCGGGCGTTCTTGCGCAGGAAGAGTCGCAGCGCCCGTGCCGAGGAGACGATGATGCCCAGTTTGGCGTCGCGGAAGCGGGGGTGGTCGGCCATCAGGGCGAATGAGTCCAGGTGCAGGCCGGCCGATAGGGTGATGCCATCGATGCCGCCGTCCAGGGCCGAGCGCAGGCGCACGCGCAGCGTCTCCCGCGCGGCGTTCATGGTCAGCTTCTCCATGCAGTTGATGAAGATTAGCCCCTCGCCGCGCTTGGCCTCCATGGTCCGGCCGACGTGCAGCCGTGTCGCCTCGGCGAGCTGATGCAGGTTGAACTGCACCAGGGACTTGTCCGAATTCGCGACGTTATACTTGTACTGCTGTAGCTTGTCCTTGACGAAGCGGGTCTTGAAACGCCGGTCGGAGACGGTGGGCACCATGGCGTCCGAGATGTGGCCGATGCCGCCCAGACGGGCCGCCTCCAAGGCCAGCTCGGCGGTGGAGATGTCCACGCCCATGCCGCCGATCATGATGGGGATAAGTTCCTGCTTGCCCAGGCGCAGGCGGAAGTCATCCACACATTTCATCGGGTCTCCGGGGTTCGATCATGGGACAGGTGCATGGCGTATCGAGCGGGATGATGATCCGGCGGAAGGCCGGCGCTCATGCGGGCAGGGGGGCTTGGTCAAGGTCAACACACTCTAGCGATGATACGCGCTTATCCCGGCTGGCGGCCACTTACCCTTACGGGTAGGCCGACGCCTGCTTGTCACTGTCAGCCGCCGATCTCCCGCGTGCCCGGTTTATAGCCGTGTCGTGCATGGCAGGACGAACGCCCGTCATCCAGACTACCGAAGCCATGCTCCGGAATGGTCCGTCCACCGGCTGACGGAGGTGCACTTCAGCCTGAAGCTGGATCGGCCGGCCATGGCAACCCTGGTGGGCTGACCGGGCTCTCGGCCAGCTGGCGTGAGCGGCCGGCACGCTGCTCGATCGAAGCCGCCGTGACCTGAACAAACGGCCATGTAGACGGGGACAAGGACCCCATACGCCGAGCGACTCGGCCAGCCGCATCAGGATGGCCACCTCGCCCCGTGTGCAGGCTCCCAGCAGCGCGGGTTCGATCCCCATGGCGCTTTGCAAAGCCGCCAGCCAGCAGAGGTTCACCAGCACGGCCTGCGTCGCACCGGGAAGGAACAGGATGCGATGGGGTGACGAGGTCAGGGAGACCCACGGCCCCATGGACAATCCGGGCTCATTTATAAGCCACGCAGGCCTGGCACACCGTGCCGGTCACGTCTCTGGCCAGATGGGCGGACCTCAGTTGCTGGAAGGGCAGGGAGTGCCAGGCCTCCATGAAACCCAGCTGCTTGAGATCGCCCATGTTCCAGCGCGCGTCGGCATCGAAGCAGCAGGCCCTGGGCGGTTATATGCCCTTCCGTAAAGGCGGACCAGCAGGGCAGGGGATCGCGCAGGGCGTCCAGCCGGCCCTGGTTGCCGTCAGTGGGGCGGAAGCCCAGCTGCTCCTCGCGCTGGATGGCCAGGCTGCCCATGGAGTAGAGGGGCAGCCAGTAGTGCTCGTCCACAAAGGGCAGGATGTGCTCTCTCAGGAACGCCTGCATACGCTCGAGCTGCTCGCCGTCGTAGCGGATGGAGGAGGCGTAGAGGCCGCAACGGTAACCGCCTTCGTCGCGCAATCGCCGCGCATCCTTTGAGTACGCTGCGCCAGAAGTACTTGGGGCTCACCCCGGCGATTTCGGCGAACTGGGTCTCGTCGGCATAGTTGACCGACCATTTCAGCGAGTCCAGTCCCGCCTCGAAACAGCGCTTGACCTCGGTGGGGAAGGCCAGGGAGGCGTTGGAGGTGAGGAAGACATAGGGGAAGCCGGCCTCCTGCTTGGCATGGCGGATGGCAGCAGCCAACAGATCGGGGTTCATGAAGCTCTCACCCAGATAGAACACACCCAGCTCCTTCACGCCGGCTTCACGCATCTCGCGGCAGATGCGCTTGAAGAAATCGAAATCCATGTCCTCCTTGGGCTGGATCTCGCGGGTGCGCAGGGCACAGAAACCGCAGCGGTAGTTGCAGCGGGCGGAGAGCTCGATCTTCACCGAGCGGGGCGCCGGTGGGGTGGGGGTCTGGTATTCGTGCGGAATTCGGGTCGTGGCGTCGATGCGTTGGGTGATGCTCATGTGTTGCCTCCTCGTGGTGGGTTCCCGGCTCGCCGGGGAAGAGGGATGCAAACAAAGACAAGCAGACAGGCTTATCGGAATATTGCCGCGATTTCTTCAACGATCTGCACGCGACCGACCGCATGGGAGGCCGTTTCAGCCTCGCGCGCCCCGCTTCTGCTCGGTGGCCCACACCGCCGTCTCCACCCGCGAGCGCAGGTTGAGCTTCCGGAGCAGGTGCTTCACGTGCACCTTGACCGTGCCCTCGGCGATGTCGAGTTCGCGGGCGATCAACTTGTTGCTCTTGCCGGCGGCGATCAGATCGAGGATGCGGCGCTCCTGCTCGGTGAGCCCCGCCTCGTCCGGGTCGCGCGGCTGTGTTTCCGCGCGCAGCGAATGGGCGAGCAGGGCGGTGAGCCGCTCCGTGAGCTGCAGCCGTCCTGAGGCCGCCTCCTGCAGCTTGATGATCAGGTCCTCGGGTTCCATCTCCTTGAGCAGATAGCCGTCGGCGCCGGCACGCAGACAGGTGACCAGGTCGGTCTCGGCATCGGAGACGGTGAGTATGACCACGCGCGTATCCGACCCGCTCGCCTTGATCACATTGAGGACCTCGAGGCCGCTCATGTCCTTCATGTTCAGGTCGAGCAGGATCATGTCCGGGGCTAGCTGCTTCGCGAGCTCGATGCCCTCCTGGCCGGAGGAGGCTTCGCCTACCACGTCGAACTCTGGGACCTCGCCGATGAGCTGGATCACGCCGCGGCGGAAGAGCAACCGTCTGGCCGGCGTGCGCAAGACCAAGGGGGGAACATTGATCCTTGATTCCTCGGTTGACCGCTTAATTGCCTTCGTGAAACCGCATGATTGCTCGACGACGTGCCTTCGATCGCGCCCACCCGTTGGGTGAGCCCGCTACACGCCCGCTTTCGCGTCTCAAGCGGGCGCCTGGCTTTGTGTGGTCCTTCGGCCCATCCCTCGCTGCGGCTGCCGACCAGCGCTGCGCGCTGTCCTGCGCCCTGCGGGCTGGTCGCGCCAGACACCCGCTTGAGCCGCGCCTTCGGACGTGTTCAACCGAGGAATCAAGGATGATGCAGCCGGCGCGGCGGCAAGGCGCGTCGCTGCGCGTCTTCGCCCTGCTCGGCGCCGCACTGCCGGGCCAGATCCAGCCGGCCCTGTGCGCATCGACCGAGGAGGCCTGTGCCGCCATGCTGAGGGCGCGGGTCAAGTTGCTGGAGATGGTGGACAGCCGTGGCAAGGCTGACCTTCAAGCCCTGAAGCGCGAGGTCTACGCTTCCAGCGCCAGGCTGGAGGGCGCGGTGGGCGCCCTCAGCGGTGCCGATACCGCGCGCGCCATCGCCTTCCGGCGGGTCTGGCAGGCATTCAAGCGCATCCGCGAGCAAGAGATCCTGCCCGCCGTCTACCGCGGCCGCTACGATGAGGCCCGATCCATCGCCTACGGCATCCAGGCCGAGCGCTACGAGAAGATGAAGGCCGCCCTGGGTTGCGATTGAGTCGAGACCCCATTCGGACAGAGGACATGCAGATCCCCACCGTTTACAACCACCGCCGTTCCGACGGTATCTATCACTTCGACGCCCGCGGGATCGACGTCAGCTCTCTCGAACAGGGCGATCAGGGGGGGATGATCGACTTCATCCGGCGCTGAGACCACGGCCCCCACGGACACGTGCTGATCCTGCTGCTCGCCGTCACCTTGGCCCTGCTCTTCGGGGGGGGGGTGGCCCTGCCCAGGCTGTGGCTCGCGCCGCCCGCCTTCTGGGTGCATCTTACGCTGGCGGTCGGGGTGATGAGCCTGATCACGGCGGCCATGCAGCACTTCGTTCCCGTGCTGTGCCGCGGGCGCGGGGCGGGGTCCTGGATGGGCCGGTTGCCCTGGCTGATGCTGGCGGCCGGCGCCCTGGCTGCAGCAGTCCTCATGGGCTGGCTGGCATGGGGCTGGATCGTCCCCGCTGCCATTCTCGCCCTCACGGGCAGCTTGCTCATGATCCGCTGGATGGTCGCCGCCGCAAGCGCCACCCTGGGCAGCCCGCATCCGGGCCTGGCCTGGTATGTGGCAGCCATGGGCTGCCTGGCGGCCGGCCTCGCGGCCGCCGCCCAGATCCCGCTGCTGCCAGCCTGGCACCGTCCCCTGCGTGCCTTCCATGTGTACATCAACCTCTACGGCTTCGTCGCCCTCACCACCGTCGGCACCTTGCAGGTGCTCAAGCCCACGGTGGCGAACCGGCCGGATCCCCAGGCAGGGCTGCGGCTGCGCGACGATCTGAAATGGGCCCTGACCGGCAGTGTCCTGCTGGCATCCGGCCAGGCGGCGGATCAGGTCTGGCTGGCAGGGGCGGGCGCCGCCCTGTGGGGGTGGGTGCTGGTGCGCATGCTCCGGGCCTGGATCCGGCTGTTCGGCAGACGCCTCATCGCCCTACACGGCAACGAACCGCCCCTCACCGCCGCCGCCCTGGGGCTTGCTGCGGCCATGCTGGGCAGCCTGGGCCTGGGGTTGAGCGCGGGACCGCTGACCATCTTCCTACCCGGTTTTCTCATGCCGCTGGTGAGCGGCGCGGCTGCCCAGCTCGCCCCCGTGTGGTTGCGGCCGGGCCCGCGGGAGCCCTGGCATGACCAGTCCCTGCGCGCCCTCGGCCGCTGGGGTGGCGTGCGGGCGCTGCTGTTCGTTTCCGCCGCGTGGCTGCCCCTGGCGGGCTACAGGTGCGCCGGCATGCCTGCCCTGACGGCCTTGGTCTGGTTCGGCGCACTCTTCATGCTCTGGCTATACCGGGATCGGCCATGAGGCATAAGGGAGCCGGAGGGGGTAGATCAAGGACCGTGATATCCTTTTATCCCAGATCGTCCATCGGGCGGTGGGCCGGTTATCAGCCCGCCTCGTCGGCCAGAGGGACGACCTACAACCCCTTGATATATCGAGAGCCAACATCCCAATGGACGATACGGGTTCATTTCCTGTCTTGTGGGTCTGAATCATGCAGCTGTCGGATTACGTCCACACCTTCGGCCAATGGCTGCACACGCGACATGGCGAGCGGGTGCACAAGATCGCCCTGAACGCCGGCTTCACCTGCCCGAACCGCGATGGCAGCAAGGGCATCGGTGGCTGCACCTTCTGCAACAATGCCTCGTTCAACCCAAGCACTCGCGCGGCTGCGCCAATCTCGGTCCAGATGGTCAGCGGCCGACAGGGCATCGCCCGGCGCACCCGCGCCGGCAAATACCTGGCCTATTTCCAGGCCTACACCAACACCTATGCCGAGGTGAGTGCGCTGCGGCGACTGTACGATGAGGCCCTGCGGGAGCCGGGGGTGATCGGGCTGAGCGTGGGTACGCGGCCGGACTGCGTCCCGGACGAGGTGCTGGAGCTGCTGGCCGCCTACCGCGACCGGGGCCACGAGGTCTGGCTGGAACTGGGCCTGCAGTCCGCCTTCGACGAGACCCTGGCGCGGGTCAACCGTGGACATGGCCTGCGCGAATACATCCAGGCCTGCCGCGCCGCCCGGCGCATGGGGCTGCCGGTGTGCACCCATCTCATCGTGGGCCTGCCCGGCGAGGATGGCTGGCATGCCATGAAGACGCTCGAGACCGTGTTGGACATCGGCACCGACGGGCTCAAGCTGCATCCGCTGCACGTGGTCAAGGGCACACGGCTGGCCAACGACTGGCGCGCCGGCGAATACGCCCCCCTGTCCCAGGGGGATTATGTGGCCATCGCCGCCGACCTGATCGAGCGCACCCCCTGGGAGGTGGTCTATCACCGTATCACCGGCACGGCACCGTCCAGGCTATTGCTGGCGCCCGCCTGGTGCGCCCACAAGTGGCCGGTGGTCAACGCCATCGTCGAGGAATTGAGACGGCGCGGCAGCCGCCAGGGCCACCGTGCCCATGCGGGGGGGGAGGTCAGACGGCATGTCGCATGAGGGCCTGTTGCAGCTCATCTGTCCCGCAGGCAGCCTGCCGGCGCTGAAGGCCGCCGTGGACCACGGCGCCGACGGGGTCTACCTGGGCCTCAAGGACAACACCAACGCGCGCAACTTCTCCGGGCTCAACTTCGACGAGGCGGCGCTGGCCGAGGGCATCCGCTACGCCCATGCCCGCGGCCGCCAGGTGCTCATGGCGCTCAACACCTATCCGCAGCCGGGTCAGGTCGAGCGCTGGCAGCGCGCCGTGGACCGGGCCGCGGAGCTGGGGGTGGACGCCGTCATCCTGGCCGATGCAGGGCTCATGGCCTACGCGGTGAAGACCCACCCGGCGCTGCGCCTGCACCTCTCGGTGCAGGGCTCGGCCACCAATTACGAGGCCATCGAGTTCTACCGCGAGCGTTTCGGCATCCGGCGCGCCGTGCTGCCGCGGGTGCTGTCGCTCGCCCAGGTGGAGAACGTGGTGCGCAACACCTCCGTCGAGATCGAGCTGTTCGGCTTCGGCGGCCTGTGCGTCATGGTGGAAGGGCGCTGCCTGCTGTCCTCCTATGCCTGCGGCGACTCACCCAACACCTTCGGCGCTTGCTCCCCGGGGCACGCCGTGCGCTGGCAGCAGACCCCTCAGGGCATGGAGACGCGTCTTAACGGCGTGCTCATCGACCGTCATGCCGACCATGAGAAGGCCGGCTATCCCACCCTGTGCAAGGGCCGCTTCGAGGTCCAGGGCGAGACCTATTACGCCCTGGAGGAGCCCACCAGCCTCAACACCCTGGAGCTGCTGCCGGAAATGCTCGAGATGGGCATCGCCGCCATCAAGATCGAGGGCCGCCAGCGCAGCCCGGCCTACGTCGCCCAGGTCACGCGTGTGTGGCGCGCCGCCATCGACGCCGTGAAACACGCGCCGGCGCAATTCAAGGCGCTGCCAGCCTGGATGGCCGAATTGAACAAGCTCTCCGAGGGCAGCATGCATACCCTCGGGGCGTACTACCGGCCATGGAAATGAGACCCATGAAACTCAGCCTGGGTCCGCTGCCCTACTACTGGTCGCGCGAGGACACCCTGGCCTTCTACGAGGCGGCCGCAAGCTGGCCGGTGGACATCGTCTATCTGGGCGAGACGGTGTGCTCGCGCCGACACCTCCTGCGCCTACCCGACTGGCTGGCGCTGGCAGACCGGCTCGCCGATGCGGGCAAGGCGGTGGTGCTGTCCACCCTGCCGCTGATCGAGTCGGAGTCGGACCTCAAGCTGCTGCGCAGGATCACCGGCAATGCTCGCTTCCTGGTGGAAGCCAACGACTACGGGGCCGTGCGCCTGCTGGCGAAGGCAGGTGCCGCCTTCGTCGCCGGACCGACCCTCAACGTCTACAACCCGGACACCCTGGCCCTGCTGCGCGAATCGGGTGCCGTGCGCTGGGTGCCGCCGCTGGAGATGGGCCGCGACATGCTCGCGGCCATGACCGTGCCGGCGGGGATGCAGACCGAACTCTTCGCCTACGGCCGGCTGCCGCTGGCCTATTCAGCCCGCTGCTTCACCGCCCGTCACTACAACCTGCAGAAAGACGACTGCCAGTTCAAGTGCCTGGACCACCCGGACGGTCTCGGCCTGCGGACCCGCGAAGGCGAGCCCTTCCTGACCCTCAACGGCATCCAGATCCAGTCCGGCAGGGTACACAGCCTGGCCCGCCATTTGCATGAGCTGGCGGGGGTGGACGTGCTGCGCCTGTCACCCCAGTCCCGGCACATGGGGCGGGTGGTGGCGGTGTTCCGCGATCTGCTGGCGGGCGACAGCGACGCGGCAGAGCTGACCACGCGCCTCGAGCGGCTCATGCCCGGTGCGGCTTGCGACGGCTACTGGCTCGGGCAGGCAGGGATGACGCATCAGGGTACGGGTTACAGGTGACAGGTTTCAGTGATGAATCAGAGTACACACCCCATGAGATTTCCGGTTTTTTCGTCCTTCCTGCCGCAGATCGCCGGCCGGCTGCCACATCTGCCGGTATCCGTGGCTGTGGCCGCGAGTCTCAACCTCGCCGCCTGGCCGGCGCTGCGGGAACTGGATTGGCAAGGCATCAAGGGTCGCCGCTTTTGCATCCATGTCCGCGATCTCGGACTCAAGGCCTATATCTCGGTCGGCCCCGAGGGCTTCGCCGCTCAGGTGAACGAAAGTGCCGACGTCACGTTCTCCGCCGCCGCCGAGGATTATGCCCGTCTCGCTCTGCGCCTTGAGGACCCCGACACCCTGTTCTTCAATCGGCGTCTGCTGATCGAGGGGAATACAGATCTGGGCTTGCGGGTGAAGAACATGCTGGATGCAGTGGAACTCGAGCAGGTTGCCAAGGCCATGCCCATGGGCCTGGGCAGATGGCTGCTGCAAGTGCGGCAGCACCTCCTGGACAGTGCTTGAGGTTTACCCCAGCTGCCCGCCGTAGCGCCTGAACAGACGATCACAGCCGAGCAGGCTGCGCCACAGCATCCAGGCCGAGCCGGCAAGCGCGGCCAGGCCCGTGACGGCGTAGGCAGGGGGCAACCAGGGGGCCGGCAGCAGCAGCACGGCGGCCAGGTGCAGCCGGTATTGACGGCGGGCCCTGGCCTCGGGCACGAACTCCTTCATGTTCGGGATGGTGCCGGCACGCGCCCCGGTCTGGGTCTGCAGGTGAAACCAGGCAAGGAAGGGCACGATCTTGTAGAGCATGCCCATGACGACCGAACTGGCGAAGCCGAGCAGGAACAGCAGGCCGGCCAGGGTCTCCAAGGGTGGCCGAGCCGCGGCGGGCAAAGCCGTGGCCAACACCGGCAGGCAGGTCAGTGCGAGCAGGCTCGTCATGCCCAGATGCCAGAACGACAGGGTGGCGTCCCTCACCTTGCGCCGGCGCCGTCGCAGCAGATCGAGGGTGAGGCCGGCGAAGAGGGCCATGGCCGCCATCGCCGGCAGCCAGGCCAGGAGATCCAGCAGCGGCTGGCTGGGCAAGGGTGTCAGGACGGCAATGGACAGGAGGACGAGCCCGGTCAGCAGGGTGGGGGCAAGCCAGGCGCTCGCGGCGGCGGGGTAGGCCGGCGTGATCTGCAGCATGGGCACGACCTGATAGTCCGCCCCCATCACCAGCAAGAGCACCCAGCCTAGCAGCCCCCAGGCGGCGTGCAAACCTGTCATCCCGGCCTGCTCGCCCGTGGACCACAGGCCGGCGAGCTCGCCGGCAAGCGCGAAGCCGGCCAGGAGTGTGACGAGCAGCGCGAGCCAGGCCAGTCGCACGGTATGCAAGGTGCCCGGACTCGCGGGGTGGGCCTTGGCCAGGCTCACGGCAGCGGCGAAGAGGAAAGGTGCCCACCCCGCCGCCAGGATCGCCATGCCCGACAGGAGCAGGGTCGGATGGGCCCAGGCCAGACCGGCGACGAGCAGCAGCGTGCCCAACGTCAACCCCAGATGCCCGGCCCGAGCGGTCAGGCGTGGCCAGGGCAAGGGCGAGCCCAGCACCACCGGCAGGATTTGCAGCAGGGCACCCATCATTACCTGGCCGAGGAAACCCAGGGTGATGAGATGGGTCAGGGCCAAGGCCTCGGCTGACCATCGGCTGGCCGTCCAGGCCGGTGACCAGGGGATGGCGAGGAGGGCAGCGAGCAGCAGGATAAGCGGTGCGGTGAGAAAGAAACGCAGCGGCAGACCGAAGGGCGGGGCCTGCTCATACGACAGACCAGGCCGGGTCATGTCGCCGAATCGGACGGATCGTAGATCAGGATCTCGTAACAGCCGTCCGGAAGCGGCCGCACCGTATGGGTGAGCCCCATCTGCGGCAGAATCGAATATAGGGGATAAGGTTCCCGGTGCAGCAACAGGCGCACCCGCTGGCGCCGGGCGCGCCGGTCCAGGGCGGACAGCACCCGTTCCATGGGTTCGGGCGGCTCCAGCCAGCGGGCATCCACCAGGATGTCCTTCACCCTTGCGTCTGCAGAGCCAGTTCCAGCCTCGCCATGAGGCCGTTGTCCTGGCCCAGGCTGCGGTCGCACATGGGGTAGAGCACCTGTTCCTCCTTCAGGTTGTGCTGGCGCATGAGCACCAGCAGGGTCTCGGCCTGGCCCAGGTAGGCCTCGGCATCCCGCTGTTCGAGGGCGACGGCCATGGATTCGAGCAGGCCCATCATTTGAGTGTGCTCATGGCGCATGACCCGGGTGGGTCCGCCGCTCATGCCCGTATGCGCCTCGAAGGCGGGAAACAGCAGCTCCTCCTCGGCGGCGAAGTGTCTATCCAAGGCGGCGCGAAAGCGGGCAAAGCGTTCTTGCGCGACCTCCCAGCGCCGTTCACAGACGGCGCTTTTCGCCTCGGTGAACAGGGCGTCGCAGCGCGCATGGTCGTCGGTCAGGAGGTGGGCGATATGCTGGACATGGTTTCGTGAGTCGGTGTCTCCAGACGTCATGATCGGCCTGGATAGGTAGGTGGTCCTTGACTTTTGTTAAGGCGAGTAGGCGGGGGTGCGCCCATGCGACAAGGAGGGTGTGGTGCCTCGTGCCGGCCGTTTTCACGGTAAACTGAGCCGACGCATGCCCGCCATCCACCTGCTGCCCGACCTGCTCGTCTCCCAGATCGCCGCCGGCGAGGTGGTGGAGCGCCCCGCCTCGGCGCTGAAGGAACTGGTGGAGAACAGCCTGGACGCCGGCGCCGGCGAGATTCGGGTGGACCTGGAGGAGGGCGGTATCCGGGCGATCCGCGTGGCCGACGACGGCGCGGGCATAGAGCGGGACGACCTGGGGCTCGCCCTGGCGCGGCATGCCACGAGCAAGATCGCCACCCTGGCCGACCTGGAATCGGTCGCCAGCCTGGGCTTTCGCGGCGAGGCCCTGGCCAGCATCGCCGCCGTGGCCAGGCTGACGCTGACCAGCCGCGCCGCGGGGGCGCAGCATGCCTGGCGCATCACCGCCCAAGACGGCGTGCTGTCCTCGCCGGAACCGGCGGCCCTGGCCAGGGGGACGGTGGTGGAGGTGCGCGACCTGTTCTTCAACACCCCGGCCCGGCGCAAGTTCCTGCGCACGCCGGCCACCGAATACGCCCACTGCGAGGAGGTCCTGCGCCGCATGGCCCTGGCACGGTCTGGGGTGGCCTTCGAGCTGCGCCACAACGCACGGGTGATCTGGCGTCATGGCCCGCAGGCCTGGGACGAACGGGCCATGGCGGTGATGGGCGAGGACTTCACCCGCGCTGCCCGGACGGTGGACGCGTCGGCCGGGGAGATGCGCCTCCACGGCCTGGTAGGGCTGCCCGCCTACAGCCGCGCCGGGCGCGATGCCCAGTATCTCTACGTCAACGGCCGGCATGTACGCGACAAGCTGCTCAACCACGCCGTGCGCGAGGCCTACCGGGATGTGCTGCACCATGAGCGCCATCCCGCCTACGTGCTGTTCCTGGAACTGCCGCCCGAGCGCGTTGACGTGAACGTTCACCCGGCCAAGACCGAGGTCCGCTTCCGCGAGACGCGCGGGGTGCACCAGTTCGTCTTCCACACCCTGGAGCGGGCGCTGGGGCGGCAGGGATCAGGGCTCGGGGATCAGGCCTTAAGGGGATCCGCCGCCACCCCTTCGAGTGCACAGGGTAGAGGCGGGATGCCTGGCGCGCGTGCGGCAGGCTTGACCGCCAGCATGTCAGAAAGACATGCACAGGGCGCCTTGCACCTGGCCGCCGAACCCGCCGCTTATTACGGCATGGTGGCCGAGGCCCTGGCGCAGCCCGCGCCTCACCCCTCACGCCTCACGCCTCACGCCTCACTCCCCACCCCTCAACCCTCACCGCCCTTGGGCCACGCCCTGGCCCAGCTCGGGGGGATCTACATCCTGGCCGAGAACGATCAGGGCTTGGTGGTGGTGGACATACATGCAGCCCACGAGCGCATCCTATACGAGCGCCTGAAGAAAGCCCTGGACGCTCAGCACATGGCGGCCCAGCCGCTGCTGATCCCGGTGGTGTTCGCCGCCACCCCCGTGGAGATGGCCACAGTGGAGGAAAGCGCGGAGGTGCTCGCCGCCATGGGCTTCGAGCTGGCGCCGGTCTCGCCCACCCACCTGGCGGTGCGGGCCATGCCAGCCCTGCTCAAGGAGGCGGATGCCGAGGGGCTGGCACGCCAGGTGCTCAGGGAGATCCAGGCGGTGGGGGCGGCCAATGTGCTCACCGCGCGCCGCAATGAACTTCTCGCCACCCTGGCCTGTCACGCAGCTGTGCGGGCGCACCGCCGGCTCACCCTGCCGGAGATGAATGCCCTGCTGCGCGACATGGAGTGCATCGCGCGCGCCGACCAGTGCAACCACGGCCGGCCCACCTGGTTCCAATTGACCTTGGCCGACTTCGATCGGCTGTTCATGCGAGGCAAGTGAAATGAGTGCTGACCAACCCCCGCTGCGAGGCAAACCCATCGACATTCCCATCCGCCAGGAGGGGGGCAGACAGGCCGATCTGGAGGCCTCCATTTGCGCCAGTGGCGAGCCCTATGCCCTTATGGTGCTGGGCGACTCCATGCTGCCGGAGTTCGAGGCGGGGGAGGTCATCGTCGTCGAGCCGGAGGGCCTGGCCAAGGATGGATCCTACGTGGTCGCCTACCTCCCATGGGTCGATGCCGAGGACGACCGCTACATCTTCCGGCAGCTGGTCAGACACCCGGACGGCTGGATGCTCAAGCCCCTGAATCCGCTCTACCCCAACATCCCCATCGACAGCGTGGAGTCCGTGGTCAAGGGTGTGGTGGTGCAGAAGAAAAAGCCCGGTCGCCGGCGGGCGATGAAGTCCTACGTCTGATTGGGGCACCTCCAACGCAAGCTGGTTTGCCGCCGTCGGCATATAGCCGCTACGAATCGGCTCTTGGGTTCAGATATGAATGAACCATTCCTGTCTGACCATGATCTGCCCTGACTGTGTATACGCGCGTCACCGGCTTTGATACGCCAACGTGAACGCCTCATCAGCCACCTCTACCTACGCCATCTGTCTGATGGGCCCCACCGC
>DAITOH010000004.1:0-2432 GCA_036834225.1 Thiobacillaceae bacterium
TGCCGGGCGCGCATCGCCCTGACCACGAACAAACAATCCGCCAACCTTCACCCCCTCTGGAGTCGTTCATGACCCGTTTCGCCACCCACAACATCCGCACCCTTGCCCTGGTCGGCCATGGCGGCGCCGGCAAGACCACCCTCGCCGAGGCCCTGCTCGCCGCCAGTGGCGCCATACCCGGTCCGGGGACGGTGGAAAAGGGCAGCACGATCTGCGATTACGACCCCTTGGAGAAGGCGCATCAGCACTCCGTGAAGCTGGCGGCGGCGCACCTGGTGCATAAGGACTGCCGCATCCATCTGCTCGACACACCGGGCTATCCCGACTTCATGGGCCAGGCCCTGTGTGCCCTCGACGCCGTCGAGACCGTGGCGGTGGTCGTCGATGCCGCCAAGGGCATCGAGTTCACCACCAGCCGCATGATGCACTGGGCCCAGACCCGCAAGCTCTGCCGCATGGTCATCATCAACAAGATCGACGCCGATAACCTGGACCTCCCCGGCCTGCTCGGTGAGCTGCAGGCGGCATTCGGACGCGAGTGCCTGCCGATCAACCTGCCGGCTGACGGCGGCCGGCGGGTGGTGGACTGTTTCTTCAATCCAGGCGGAGACGCCGATTTCCTGACCGTGGACGATGCCCACCGCGCCCTGGTGGACCAGGTCGTCGAGGTCGACGAGGACCTCATGTCGCTCTACCTCGAACAGGGTGAAATCGCCCCCGAACAGCTGCACGAACCGTTCGAGAAGGCCCTGCGCGACGGACACCTGATCCCGGTCTGCTTCGTCTCCGCCCGCAGCGGCGCCGGCGTGTCGGAACTGCTCGACGTCATCGTGCGTCTGCTGCCCAACCCTGCCGAGGGCAACCCGCCCCTGTTCCTGAAGGGCGAGGGCGAGGAGGCACGCCCCATCGAGGTGCAGCCCGATCCGGCCAGACATGTGCTGGCCCATGTGTTCAAGGTGGAGATGGACCCCTACGTGGGCAAGATGGCGGTGTTCCGGGTGCATCAGGGCACCGTCACCCCCGACACCCAGCTCTACATCGGCGAGCTCAGAAAGCCGTTCAAGGTCAACCATCTCTACATGCTGCAGGGCAAACAGCTGGTGGAGGTGAAGGCGTGCGTGCCCGGCGATATCTGCTGCGTGACCAAGGTCGACGACCTGGGCTTCGACTCGGTGCTGCACGACGCCCCGGAGGACGACCACATCCACATGAAGCCGTTGGACTTCCCGCATGCCGTCTTTGGCCTAGCCATCCGACCGAAGAGGCAGTCGGACATGACCAAGCTGGCAGAAGTCCTGCACCGGCTCACCGCCGAGGACCCGGGTCTGCACGTGGAGCATGACCCCACCACGCACGAGGCGGTGATCAGGGGACTCGGGGAGATGCACCTGAATCGCGTGCTGGAGAAAATGCGCGAGCAGTTCAAGCTCGACGTCGACACCCACCCGCCCTCCATCCCCTACCGGGAGACCATCACCCAGCCCGCCGAAGGCCATTACCGGCACAAGAAGCAGACCGGGGGCGCCGGCCAGTTCGGCGAGGTCTTCCTGAGGATCGAGCCCCTGGAACGCGGCGCCGGTTTCGAATTCGTCGATGCGGTCAAGGGCGGGGTCATCCCCGGTCAGTTCATCCCGGCCATCGAGAAAGGGGTCAGGCAGGCCATGGCTTCCGGCGCGGTGGCCGGATTTCCGATGCAGGACATCCGCGTCACCGTCTACGATGGCAAGACCCATCCGGTGGACGGGAAGGAGGTGGCCTTCATCACCGCCGGCAAGAAGGCCTATCTGGAGGCCGTTGCCCAGGCCCGGCCCATCGTCCTGGAACCCATCGTCAGGATCGAACTCACCGTGCCGGAGGAATGCTTCGGCGACGTCAGTGGCGATCTCTCGAGTCGGCGAGGTCAGCTCACCGGCTGCAACAGCGGCCGCGCTGGCATGATGATCCTGGAGGGCCTGGTGCCACTAGCAGAACTGGCCGACTTCCAGTCCCGCCTCAAGGCCATGACCGGCGGACGCGGTTCCTACACCCTGGAGCTGGCCGACTATCAGATGGTGCCGGCCAATGTGCAACAGCAGCTGGCGGCACAATTCAGACCTTCCGCCGAAGAAGAGTGATCCACCCAAGTCATGGGTCCGACCCCCTGCGGATGGACCAGACCCCAGTGTGGGCCGGCCCCCGGCGACGGGTCGGCATCCATACTATCCTCGCCCTCACCGCCATTCGATCGTGCCCGAGGGTCTGCCCGAGAGTACATTGACCCGCTCGATGTACTTCTGGGCGGGCATGGGTGGCCGCAATCCCATGCGGATGCTGCGGGCGATCTCACCCGGCTGCAGGGTCTGCCCGTATAGGGTGAGATTGCCGGGGTTGTCGATGCTGACCACATACTCGTCGATCGACTGGCCGATCATGGCGCCGCGGCGCAGGGCGTA
>DAITOH010000004.1:2532-11115 GCA_036834225.1 Thiobacillaceae bacterium
GGCTGGGCGGTCTGCTGGCCGATGACTGGGGGGTGTGGGCGGATCCATCGCCAGCGTGGTCTTGGCAGTCAGCAGGCACAGGGCGGCACATGGCAGTACGGTGCGAAGCCGTCTGGAGATCACGCGTTTGTGCCTCGTGAGCGGTTGTCGGTGCTGCGGAGCCGAATCGATCTGCGCCGCTGCCTGACGACCCGATGCAACGGGCCTTAGCACTGCGGTCCGAACGGTGATTGCACCGAGCAGGCATAGGGCTTAAGCCTACATCGGGAAAGGATGCCTAGACAGGATGCCGGAGCGGTCACATCGTCGCGGCAGACCTGAATCCCATGCCCGCACCACTCAGGTGCATGAATACACCCACCTGGTGCCAACGATGCCACCAAGCCCGGCTTGCTCTATAGGTTGAATTTCGTCTCCTGATCACCCAGCACAGGCCGCAAGTGGCCAGCCGGCCGCGCTGAAGGCGCGGCCGATGCCGGCTACCGGTCCTGTCAGACCGGCAGGCGGCGATCACCCGACCTGTATCTCGATCCTGCGCGGCTGTGCGTATTCGGCCTTGGGGATGCGCAGCTTGAGCACACCCTGGCTGAATTCGGCGGCCACTTTCTCGCTGTCGAGCTCCTTGGACAGGGTGAAGACCCGACGATAGCGGGGCAAGGCCACTTCGGCATGGGTGGCCTCCATGCCTTCCGGCAGGTCCAGATCCACCACGCCTTCGATGGTCAGCGTTCCGGCCTCGACCTGCAGGCTGAGCTTCTCCTTGGGCACGCCCGGCAGGTCCGCATACAGGGTGATGCCCTGGGCGTCCTCGATCACATCCACGGCCGGCAGTAGGGCTGCCTCTTCGCGACGGGACTGGGTGACTTGGGTCTTCTCACTCATGGCGTTTCCTCCTCATTGAATGGCGATGCGACGCGGCTGGGCAGCCTCCTTGCGGCCCACGCTGATGTGCAGGATGCCGTTGCGGTAGGTCGCCTTGACGACAGCGGGATCCACGTCATCGGGCAGCGTCACCACCCGGCGGAATCGCCCGGCGAAACGCTCGTCGATGTGCACCGTGGCCTCTTCCTGCACCTCCTCGGCCTTGCGCTCGCCGGCGATGGTGAGCACACCTTTCTCGATCTGCACCTCCAGACCGGCCGGGTCGATGCCGGGCGCGAAGGCGTAGATCTCGACCGACTTGGCCGTGCTGCCCACGTTCATGGCGGGGAAGCCGCGCGTGACGCCGCGGATGCTGGGCGACCAGTCGAGGGCCTGGGCTATTTCCCGCTGCAGACGATCTATTTCCGCGAAAATGTCGCGAGGAAACAGAGAGCGATACATCATGGTTTGATCCTCCTTAACGTTGCGTCGAGCGGTCCTCGCCGCTCACGGGGACAAGGTGGGTATGCCGCAAGGGGATTTCAATGCCTTGAAAACGGCGCAGACGGCAGGCAGATAGAATTATGAACCGGTAAACCCTAGAGATGGCCATGCAGTACAAAGACTATTATGCGGTGCTGGGCGTACCCCGCGAGGCCACGGCGGAACAGATCAAGAAGGCCTTCCGCAGGTTGGCGCGCAAATACCATCCGGATGTCTCCAAGGAAAAAGATGCCGAGTTGCGCATGAAGGAGGTCAACGAGGCCTATGCCGTCCTTTCCGATCCGGAGAAACGCGCCGCCTACGACAGCCTGGGTCAGAGCTATCGCCACGGCGAGGAGTTCCGGCCACCGCCGGGTTGGGACGCTGGCTTCGAATTCTCTAGCCACGGCTTCTCGCCGCATGAAGTAGCCGACTTCTCTGAATTCTTCTCCCAGCTCTTTGGCGGCCTGGGTGGGGCACGCGGTTTCCGTGCCACCGGCGGCAGCTATCGCGCCCAGGGTGAAGACCATCACGCCAAGGTCTACCTGGACATCGAGGAGGCCTACACGGGCATCACCAAGCAGATCTCCCTGCGCGCCCCCAGGAAGGACTCCGAAGGGCGATTGAGTCTGGAAACCCGCACCCTGAACGTGAAGATTCCCAAGGGTGTGCGGGAAGGCCAGATCATCCGACTGGCCGGTCAGGGTGCGCCGGGCATCGGCGGCGGCCCAGCGGGCGATCTGCTCCTGGAGGTGCATTTCAAGCCCCATCCCCGCTTCCGGCCTGAAGGGCGCGACTTGCACATGACCCTGCCGGTGACGCCCTGGGAGGCCGCCCTCGGATCCGTAATCGCAGTGGATCTGCCCACCGGCCCGGTGAAGGTGCGCATTCCCGAGGGGGCTCAGAGCGGCAAACAACTGCGGGTCCGAGGCAAGGGTATCCCGGGTGAGCCACCCGGCGACCTGCTCCTGGAGGTGCAGGTTGTACTCCCCCCCGCAGACACCCCCAGGGCGCGTGAACTCTATGAACGGATGGCCAGGGAGCTCAAGTTCGACCCCAGGCAAGGGAGCTGAACCATGCATGAAGACGAGATCCTCATCGGCAGCCTCCTGGATGACAGCTGGCTCACCCTGGAGCAGGTAGCCGCCGCCTGCGACGTCGAGGCGGACTGGCTGCTTGCCCACCTCGAGGCCGGACTCATGCCCCATGCGCAGTGCGTGGCTGGGGTATGGCGCTGCTCCGCCGCCACCATCGTCCGCGCGCGTCGCATGCGCCAGCTGGAAAGGGATTTCGAGGCCGTGCCCGAATTGGCGGCCCTGGTGGCAGACCTGCTGGAGGAGATGGACGACTTGCGTGCCCGCATGCGTGGCCGGGGTGCCTAAGGTTCGAGCCTGCCGTGTGGGCAGGCGTACGGGGACGACATCTGTCTGCGACGGGACTTCACACTGAGGATAAAACACGGTTGGCTGCATGAATCAGGCGACAACTATCCTGACTTGCTCCGCCCTGCTGGAATCAGGAGAAGTGAAGCCCTTGAAGGAGCTTGCGAACGGATGCGTAGGCATCACTCAACCGAGCACCCCGGGTTCACGCAGCAACTTTTTCAGGCGAGGCTTGCTCTGGACTGACCGATCCAGCGCTTCTTGGAACGCCTGCCACTGCGTCTCGTCGAGCACGATTTCTCGCCCTGGCCTCATCCAAGAACGTACATCCATGTTGCAATCTGTCGGTAGTGCTCGATAACTACCGACAAAACGCAACGGGAGCGTTTCCTTCGCCACCCGATGCTGCAATCCAACCGCTTGATTCGTCTGCGCGTAACTCTTTGATCTGTATGGCGTTGGCTTATGGCCTTTGCGGACTTCGGACCAGTTCCAGGGGGCGAGGTCGGAGCGAGGAATAGCCTAGAGAGAGTGGAGTGCGACCCGGAACGGGAATTTGAGCGGCTGGCGAACTCCGCAGGAACCCCCAACAACACGCGGGAACTGGCGCAAACAGACAAGAAAAACCCCAACTAGACAACAGTTGGGGCTTCAGTATTGGTGGAGGCGGCGGGAATCGAACCCGCGTCCGCAAGCCCTCTACAGCAAGATCTACATACTTAGTCCGGTCTTTTGGGTTTTAGCCCTGATCACGCCGGCCGGACAGGCTTAATCCGGGCGAGCCGCCTTGATTTAACGCTGAACCAAGCGGCCCGGAGCAGCGCGATCCCGTGTAGATGACCCCTCAGCTGGTTGCCCAGCCCGGCCCACGGGCCTGCCGGTGAGGAGTCTGGCCATCAGGCGGCCAGAGCGTAGGTTTCGTCGTTGGCGACTATTGCTTTCCAGTTGATTTACGAGGTGACTGGTCCTCGGTATGCCCTTGTCTGCTTTGCAACCCACGTCGAAGCCAGGTCGCCCCCAAGGTCTTTCATATGATAGCAGACAGGGCGAAAAGTTCATTGCTGTCATGGTGATCGAAGACCGATGTTCAGATGGCCGAGCAGGTCCAGCGGGTGGTCAATGTAGCCCCGAGCGCCCCATTCGCGGGGGCGGTCTTCCTCGGCGATGTCGCCGTACAGGGCGGCCAGGGTGGGCATGCCTGCCGCGGCGGCGACCTCGAATCACGCTGGGCATCGCCGACGTAGAGACAGTCCTGCGGACGGGCGTCGGTCTGCCTGCAGGCGTAAAACAGGGGGTCGGGATGGGGTTTGGGGCGTGGACAAGTGTCGCCGCAGACCACGCAGGCCGCGCGGCTGCCGAGCCCCAGGTGGTCGAGCAGGGACTCGGTGAAGCGTGCCGGTTTGTTGGTCACCACACCCCAGCGTATATCCCCTGCCTCCATCGCTTCAAGCGCAACCCGCGTCACGCTTCCCCCGGCTTGCGGCAGGCCATCAGGTAATTGACGTCCGTGTCCTGCTCGAGGCGGTAGACCTTGGTCAGGGGGTTGTAGGTCATGCCCGTGATCTGCACCGGTTCCAAACCGGCCTGACGGGCATGGGCGGCTAGTTCCGAGGGCTTGATGAAACGCGCCCAGTCGTGGGTGCCGCGGGGCAGCAGGCCGAGGATGTATTCCGCCCCGACGATGGCGTAGAGATAACTCTTGGGGTTGCGGTTGATGGTGGAGAGGAAGACCCAGCCGCCGGGTTTGGCCAGACGCGCACAGGCGGCCACGGTGCTGGCCGGGTCGGGCACGTGCTCGAGCATCTCCATGCAGGTGACCAGGTCGTAGCCCTGTGGCCGTTCCTCGGCCAGGGACTCGGCGGACTGGAGGCGGTATTCGACCTGCAGCCCGGATTCCAGCAGATGCAGTTTGGCGACCTTGATGGCCTTCTCCGACAGGTCGATGCCGGTGACCTGAGCCCCCATTCCGGCCATGGCTTCGGCCAGGATGCCGCCGCCGCAGCCGACGTCCACGACCTGCTTGCCTGCCAAGCCCGCCAGCCGGTCGATCCAGCCCAGGCGCAGGGGGTTGATGTCGTGCAAGGGCTTGAACTCCGCGCCCGGATCCCACCAGCGGTGGGCGAGTTGGCTGAATTTGTTAAGTTCGGCTTGATCGGCGTTGCTCATAAGGACCTCCGGGGTTGATGGCCTATTGTCCCGCAGCCATCGGTCCCACGCCACCGCGGCGGGGTCAGGCCTGCTGGTGTTCCTCGTACAGACGCCGGAACAGGGCCTCCAGTTCGTCGATGACCTCAGGCGCCGGGCGCTTGTGCAACACGTGCTGGGCCATGAGGCCGGAGGTCTCGTGCAGCAGCCGGTTGGCGTCGAGCATGGGATAGGTCTGCTTCAGGCGGCGGATGGCCTTGACGACCGTCTCCTCCGCCGGGCGCGGGATCGGCACCGGCTCCTTGGCGTCCTCCTGCTTTGGGATGGCCCGCTCGCTTAAGTATGCCGCGTAATCCAGCAGGCCCGCCTTCTGGGTCGCAGGCAGCCCGCGGTACAGGCGCAGCAGCCGGCGCTCGTCCTGGTTCATGGGCGCTTAAAGCGAGACGTCGATCTGGTTCTTGACCAGGGGGCTGGATTCCAGGAACTCCAGGAAGGACTGCAGCAGCTTGCTACGGAACTTTTCCTGCGGATAGACCAGCGAAAGCTGCCGCCGCAGCGGCGGTTGCAGGGGGATGGCGACCAGCTCGCCCAGGCGCACCTCCTTGGCCACCGTGGTGCCTGAGACGATGGCCACGCCCAGACCGGCGGCGACGGCCCCCTTGATGGCCTCCCGGCTGCCCAGTTCCATGACCAGGTTCATCTCGTCCAGATTCACCCCGTTGCTGCGGAAGTACTCGTCGATGCATTCGCGGGTGCCGGAGCCGGTCTCCCGGCTGATATAGGGATGCGAGGCGACCTGATCGGGCGCGACGGCTGAGAGCTTGGCCAGATCGGAGAAGGGGGCGCAGATCATCACCAGCTCGTCTTCGCAGCAGACCTGGGTGACGAGATTGGGGAGGTGCGAGGGGGATTCGATCAGGCCGATGTCCAGGGTGTGGTCCGCAACCTTGCGTTCGATGGTCTCCGAGTTGGCCACCGTGAGCCGCGCCTGGGTCTCGGGATGCTGCAGCTTGAACTCGCCCAGCAGCCGGGGCAGCATGTATTCGGCGATGGTGGTCGAGGCGCCGATGAGCAGCGGCCCGCTGACCTGGCCGGTCAGCTCGGATATGCGCGCCTCCATCTCCGCGGTCAGGTTGAGGATGCGCTCGGCATAGTCCAGGGCCAGCTCGCCGGCGGGTGTCAGCGAGATCTTGCCGTGCGAGCGCTCGAACAGCCGCGTGTTGAAGTGCTCTTCCAGCTGCTTGACCTGGAAGGTGACGGCAGGTTGGGTCATGAACAGCAGCTCGGCGGCCTTGGTGAAGGACAACTGCTTGGCCACGGTATGAAAGACTTGCAGGCGACGGTCGGCCATGGTGTTGCGCGGCGATCAATTAATCATGTTTATTCAATCATAATTTGCTTATTTGGGCCAGGATCGGTTGCGCGACGACTAAGGGTCGCCGGCTGGCGCTTAACTCGCGCCCCCCTATCGCGACCGGATGGCAGACGCAGATTGCGCGTGATATAAGTTCGCTTCGGGCGGGCGTCTCAGTAAGCACACCGGGCCATCTCCCCCGTTTCCTGCGTCCCTCGCCTGGAGCGGTTCCAGCATGGCCCGGCCCGGGCGCGCTCGATGCCGCATCCACAGACCGACATGCAAAGTCTTGGCACTCAGCGTGGCCATACGTAACCCACCCTTGCCCTCCCCTCCCCGCCACCGCTCGATGCCGATCGACCCGAACACCCCCGCCAGGCAACCAGGATGGCACGCAACTGAATGAATCGCGGGTTCTACATCATCATGGCGGCGCAGTTCTTCTCCGCCTTGGCCGACAATGCGCTGCTCATCACTGCCATCGCCGCGCTGAGGGAGATCCAGGCCCCGGCGCAGTACGAGCCCCTGCTCAAGCTCTTCTTCACCATCTCCTACGTGCTCCTGGCGGCCTTCGTCGGGGCCTTCGCCGACTCCATGCCCAAGGGCCGGGTCATGTTCATCAGCAACAGCATCAAGGTGTTGGGCTGTATCCTCATGATTGCCGGGCTGCACCCGCTTTATGCCTATGCCCTGGTGGGGCTCGGGGCGGCCGCCTACTCGCCGGCCAAGTACGGCATCGTCACCGAGTACCTGCCCCACAGCAAACTGGTGGTGGCCAACAGCTGGATCGAGGGCCTCACCGTGGCGGCCATCATCCTGGGCACCGTGATGGGTGGCTGGCTCATCAGTCCCATGGTGCACGACGCCTTCCGCATCGCCGACGACTTCCTGTTCGCAGGTCAGAGCGGCAGCCTGCTCGACTACAGCATGGCCTGTGTCGCCGGCTTGTATGGGGTGGCGGCCCTGATCAACCTCTGGGTCCCCAACACCGGTGTGGACCATCGCCCCGCACACAGGAATCCGTGGTACCTGATCCGCGATTTCGCGCACTGCGTGAGCCTGCTCTGGAAGGACAAACTGGGCCAGATCACCCTGGCGGTGACCACGCTGTTCTGGGGCGCGGGGGCCACCCTGCAGTTCATCATGCTGCGCTGGGCGGAGTCGGCGCTCGAGCTACGCCTGGACGAGGCCACCTACATGCAGGCTATCTTCGCCGTGGGGGTGGCCATCGGCGCCGTGCTGGCGGGCAGGTTCATTCCCATCAGCCGGTCGGTCGAGGTGGTGGGCGTGGGCATCGTCATGGGCCTGGGCGCCATCCTGATGGTGTTCATCGACAGCAAGATCCCGGCCATCGCACTGATGCTGGTCATGGGCGGCTTAGCCGGTTTCTTCGTCGTGCCGATGAACGCCCTGCTACAACACCGCGGACACATCCTCATGGGGGCCGGGCACTCCATCGCGGTGCAGAACTTCAACGAGAATCTGAGCGTCCTGGTGATGCTCGCGCTCTATGCCCTGCTGGTGTGGGCCGATCTGTCCATCTCCACGGTCATCATCCTGTTCGGCCTGTTCGTGGCCATCACCATGTTCGTGGTGCGTCGCTGGCATCAGCGCAACATGCGCCAGCACAGGGCAGAACTTAAGCGCCTCCTGGCCATCGCGGCCTCGCTGCATCATCCGCCCCCCTCGGCCCAGGCCCCCACGGTCGCCGCGGACCTCAAGGAGGTGCTGCCGCCGCCGGCCGAAGTGATCGCCAAGGTCGGGCGTCTGGCCGCGCGGCCCGTGCGCCGCCGGCGCAAACGCAAAGCTTGATCTCTACAACCTAACCGGGCGGTCCGACAGCTCGTTGGGACGCTCTCCCTGACGGGGATAGTAGCGCGTCAGTAGCCGGTCAATCCCGGCGATGCCCAGCAGCACCCCCTCCTCGTGACGTTTCGCGCGTAAGCGCTTTTCCATCTCGCGGCTAATCCGTTCCCATTCCTCCTGCGGGACGGAGCGGGCGATGCCGCGGTCGGCCAGGATCTCCACGTCGCGATCGGCCAGGAGCAGATAGATCAGCACACCGTTGTTCTCCTCCGTGTCCCAGACCCGCAACTGGGCGAAGACCTCCAGCGCGCGCTCGCGCGCCGTCTGGCCGCGCAGCAAGGGCAGCAGGTCCAGACTGGGCTCGACGGCAAAGCGGATCTCGCCCCGATGACGCACCTCCGACTCGGCGATGGCCGCCTCGATGCGGGCCATGGTCGCGGAAGGATAGGCCCGACGGGTAAGCCAGTCGGGGTAGACGAGATGCTTTAGCACACGCAGGACACCCATCCTCTGTCCGTCCCCCTCACTCGATCACCAGCGGCCGGAGGCACC
>DAITOH010000004.1:11215-16667 GCA_036834225.1 Thiobacillaceae bacterium
TTGACCCCAGCCAGGGTGATGAAGAAGGCGATGAGGGCGATGATCAGGGCGGCGAGGAAACTGCCCAGCAACAGCCAGGCGCCGATGAAGGCCACCCCGCCCGCCACGCTGGCGCCCGGCAGTCGACCCAGCAGCGTGCGCAACAGCCCGCCCACGACGAAGACGAACATCATCGCCACGGGCAGGGTTTGCTCGAGGAAATGCGCGCCGGGGCGGGCCTGTCCTTGCCCGGCGGGCGGCGGTAGCGGTTCACCCGAGATGCGCCCGATCAGGGCCTCGATGCCCGCCACCAGGCCGCCGTAGTAATCCCCCGCCCGGAACCGCGGCACGATCACCTCCTCGATGATGCGCTTGGCGAGCGCATCCGGGACCACACCCTCCAGACCGTAGCCGACCTCGATGCGTACGGCGCGGTCGTCCTTCGCCACCAGCAGCAGGATGCCATCGTCCACGCCCTGGCGTCCTAAGCGCCAGGTCTCCACCACACGGATGGCGTATTGCTCCACGGTCTCCGGCCGGGTGCTGGGTACGATCAGCACGGCGAGCTGGCTGCCCTTCTTAGCCTCGAAGGCGGCAAGCCGCCGCTCCAGGGCGTCGCGCTCGGCCGCTGTCAAAGTGGCTGTGAGGTCGGTGACGCGCGCCGTAAGGCGGGGTACGGCCAGCTCGGCAAACGCCAGCCAGGACAGCAACAACGCCAGCAGGCCAAGCCAGCTGGCCCGTGCCGCGGTGCGTCTCACCCCCGCGCCCTCACTGCCCGAATTCCACCCTGGGCGGTACGGCGATAGCCTGCTCGTTCTCCACCGTGAAATTGGCCTTGATCTTGTGGCCGAACAGCATGGCGGTGAGGTTGGACGGAAACTGGCGCACGGTGGTGTTGTACGCCTGCACCGACTTGATGTAGCGGTTGCGGGCCACGGCGATGCGGTTCTCGGTGCCTTCCAGCTGCGCCTGCAGGTCGCGGAAGGCCGCATCGGCCTTAAGTTGGGGATAGTTCTCGGCCACCAGCAGCAAGCGCCCTAAGGCGGTGGAGAGCTCCGCCTGGGCGGCCTGGAACTGGCGAAAGGCCGCCTCGTCGTTGATCAGATCGGCCGTGGCCTGCACCTGCCCCACCCGTGCACGGGCATGGGTCACCTCGGTCAGGACCTGGCGCTCGTGGGCGGCGTAGCCCTTGACCGTGTTGACCAGGTTGGGCACCAGGTCGGCGCGACGCTGGTACTGGTTGATCACCTCAGACCAACTGGCCTTGACCGCCTCGTCCTGGGCCTGCAGGGTGTTGTAGCCACAGCCCGAAAGCCCGACCGTGGCAAGAAGGACGATGAAAACGATGAATAGTCTGCGCATGGGTTCTCCGTGTTTAGGGCGTTCCGGACGCGGACACGGCGCGGGCCCCGAGCCGCGCCATGGTCTCCTGGGCGAGGAGCAGATCTTCCCAGACCCGGGCCTTGTCCGCCGGGTTTCTGAGCAGATAGGCCGGGTGGTAGGTGACGACCAGCGGGATGCCGCGGTAGCGGTGCACCTGGCCGCGCAGGCGGGAGATAGCGGCATCGGTGAGGAGTAGGCTCTGGGCGGCGAAGCGTCCCAGGGCCAGGATGAGCCTGGGCTGGATCAGGTCGATCTGCCGCTCCAGGTAAGGCAGGCAGGCGGCCACCTCCTGCGGGCTGGGATCACGGTTTCGCGGCGGTCGCGATTTGAGCACGTTGGCGATGTAGACGTTCTCGCCACGCTTCAGGCCGATGGCGGCCAGCATGGCATCCAGTAGCCGCCCGGCCTGGCCGACGAAGGGCTCGCCGATGCGGTCCTCCTCGGCACCGGGCGCCTCGCCGACGATGAGCCATTCGGCATGACGGTCGCCGACGCCGAACACGCCTTGCGTGCGCGTCCGATACAAGTCGCAGCGGGTACAGTGCAGCACGGCCTCGCGCAGGGCATCCCAATCCATGCCGGCGATGGCCGACCGATCCGATTGCCCTGCTATCAGGCCACCCTCGCCGCCCGTCTCGTCAGCTGTGGCACCCCCCGTTGCGATCGGGGCCTGCCGTCTGCGCCAGATCGGCCACAGCCCGAGTGCCTTGAGCCGCTCCTCGCGCGGCAGGCTCACAGCTTAAGCCTCATGACCAAGGCATCCTCCCGCCCTTGATCGGCCGGGTAATACCCGCGGCGCAGGGCGATCTCCTCGAAGCCCAGCTTCTGATAGAGGCGCAGCGCGGCCAGATTGCTGGGGCGGACCTCCAGGTAGATGCTGTCGACACCGTGGCTGCGTGCCGTGCCGATCAGCTGATCCATGAGCAGGCGACCGTAACCCAGTCCCTGCCAGGGCGGAGAGACACAGCAGTTGAGCACATGCCCCTCGCCGGCAGCGGCCATCAGCACCGAATAGGCCATCAGCTCGCCGTCCAGCTCAGCCACCCAGCAGCTGTAGCCGGCCTGCAGGCAATCGCGGAAGTTGCCCATGCTCCAGGGATAGGGATAGGCGGCCCGTTCGATGCGGATCACCTGCTCCAAATCGGCCTCGGTCATCGGCCTGAACTGGGGCAATTGCGGTTTGAGTATGGCGCTCATCGTCTACCAGGCTCTGTGCTAGGTGCGCTCGCTGCGCTTTTGGGCCACCTTGTCCCGCACATAATACGGCTCGGCCGCCTCGGCCGGCAGCCTTTCGCCTCGAGCGAAGGCCGCGGCGGCCAGACGGGCGATGCTACGGGCATGGGGGATGATCTCGGCACGGGTCGCAACCAACCGCTCGGCGTAACGTCCGCCCAGTTGCTGGGGGTAGGCGGCGAAGGCGCTGCCGCAGCCGATCCACTGCCCCTCGGGCGGCAGCGGGGCCGCCTCCGGGCGATAGAGGCCGGGGCCGGACAAGGCCATCCATCGATCCGCGCCCCTTTGCAGGACGGCGGCATAGACCTCCCCCACCCGCGCGTCAAGACAGGACACCACCTGGTCCGCGCCGGTCTCCTCGGCCATCGCCTCCAGCGTCACCACCCCGAGCACCGGCAGACCGGCCCCCATGGCCAGACCCTGGGCGACACTGCAGGCGATGCGCAGACCGGTGAAGGCGCCCGGACCCTTGCCGTAGGCGAGTACGTCGAGCCCGCCGAGGGTCAGCCCCGCCTCGGCCAAGAGTGCGCGCACCATGGGCAGCAGGATGCGGGAATGCGTCTGGCCGGCCTCGACCGCCGTGAAACGGACTTCACCGTCCACCCAGAGGGCGGCGCTGCACCATTCGGTGGAGGTGTCGAAGGCGAGAAGCTTCAAGCGGATGTAGGAGCACTTGGTCAAGGCGGAATTTTAACCCGTCGCGGCGCGCGCGCCGCCTCTTCGACGACATGGATCTTAAGCAGCACCCGCCGCCAGGGGTCGCGCGTCTACTCCAGATGCAGGATGCGGGCCTTGATACGGGTGCCGCGATCCACAGATGAGCGAGGTCCAGATTTTTACAGGGACTGTTCGCCGAAGAAGGCCACCGCCTCCTCGCGGCTTCGCGTCCGGCGCATCGGCGGCAGGGCCTGCCAGATGCGCCGGCCATAGGGTTTATCCACCAGGCGGGTGTCGCAGATCATCAGCACGCCGCGGTCGTTCTCGTGCCGGATGAGCCGCCCCGCACCCTGCTTGAGACTGATCACGGCATGCGGCAGCTGGTAGTCGAAGAAGGGATTGTGGCCGGCGCGCTTGAGGGCCTCGATGCGGGCGGCGAGCACCGGATCGTCCGGCGGCTGAAAGGGCAGCCGGTCGATGACCACCAGGGACAGGGCCTCGCCTGGGACGTCGACGCCCTCCCAGAAGCTCTGGCTGCCGAGCAGCACGGCGTTGCCCCGCTCACGGAATTCCTGCAGGAGCGCGCTGCGGCTCTTGCTGCCCTGCAGCAGCAACGGCCAGTCCTGCCCCTCCGCCGCCAGGCGCTCGGCCACCAGGACATAGGCCTCGTTCATGGCGCGCAGGCTGGTGAAGAGCAGGAAGGCCCGCCCGCCGCTTGCCCGCAGAACGGGCCAGGCCGCCTCTACACAGGCGCGGGTATATCCCGGTGTGTTGGCGTCCGGCATCCGCTGCGGGACATAGAGCAGGGCCTGACGGGCATAGTCGTAGGGGCTGTCCCACACCGCCGTGTCCGCCTCCGGCAGGCCGATCTGGGCGAGGTAGTGGCGGAAGTCGCCACGCACGGACAGGGTGGCCGAGGTGAAGATCCAGGCGCGCGGGTCTGCGGCGAGCTGTTTGGCGAACAGGGCCCCCACGTCCAGCGGCGTGGCGTGGAACAGCACGGTATGGGTGGTCGCCTCGCACCAGCGCACCATGCCCTCCTGGGCGTCGGGGGCCAGCCAGCGTTCGAGCCTTCTGGCCGCCTCCTGACAGCGGACGAGGCAGTTGGCCAGCCCCTCGGAGCGCTCGGCCTGGGCCTCCAGCAGCACCTGCAGCCGGGCAAGCTGACCCTGCAGGACATCGAGGGCGGATCGGAATTGCGCGCTCTCCAAAACCCGCGCGGCGGGCAGACGCACCGGGTTGAGGCCCAAGGCCAGGCGCACGTCGCGCGCCGCCTTGTCCACATCGGCGGCCGCCCGCGGCAGATCGGGGAAATCGGCGGCGGCGACCGCGGCCTCCTGACGCACGTCGCGCGCGAGGTCCAGCAGCGCTCCGGTCGTGACGCTGTCGCCGAAGAAGACCGAGGCGGTTTCCGGGAGCTGGTGCGCCTCGTCGAAGATCACCGCGTTGGCCGCGGGCAGCAGCTCGCCTGCCCCCTCGTCCTTAAGCCAGACATCGGCGAAGAAGAGGTGATGGTTCACCACCACCAGGTCCGCCTCCAGGGCGCGCCGGCGCGCCCTGAGGACGAAGCAGCCCTTGTGGTGGGGACACTCGCCGCCTAAGCAGTTGTCGCGCGAGGAGACGGCACGCAGCCAGGCGGGGGAATCCTCCGGCACGTCGCGCAATTCCATGCGGTCGCCGCTCTCGGTCAGCTCGGCGAAACGGGCGATGCGCTGCAGATGTTCCACCTCCTCGCGGCTAGCGAGTCGGGCCTCACTTAAGGCGCGCTCTAAGTGATAGAGGCAGACGTAATTGGCGCGTCCCTTGAGCAGCGCGACGGTGACCGGCATACCGAGGGCCTCGCGTACGGCGGGGATGTCGCGGCGGAAGAGCTGGTCCTGCAGGGTCTTGGTGCCGGTGGACAGGATGGTCTTGGCCCCCGAGCGCATGGCCGGGACCAGATAGGCCAGGGTCTTGCCGGTGCCGGTGCCCGCCTCGGCCACCAGGCGTCCGCGCCGCTGCAGGGTGGACTCGATGCAGCGGGCCATTTCAAGTTGTTGCGGCCGCGGCCGATAATGGGGGAGAACCTTGCCGAAAGGGCCCTGGGAGGAAAAAATCCAGGCCAGATCATCCATGCCGACAAGGAGGTGCGATGCCGTAGCGCGAAGGCTTCACGTTTTCGATCCTACTCTAGTTCCTGCTGATCGCCTAAACTGCCGCC
>DAITOH010000004.1:16767-21019 GCA_036834225.1 Thiobacillaceae bacterium
GCACTTGCTAAAGCGGCCGGACCAGCGCCAGCAGTTGGTGGTGGAGGACATCGCCGAGATCGTGGCCACCGCCGGCTATGAGCTGGTGGCCGAGGGCATCGAGAGCGCGCGCAGTCGGGTTCACCCATGGCCAGGGGTTTTATTTCGACCGCTTGTCGTCGAACCCCCTTAACACACAAGAAGGCAATTCAGTCCTCGCCGGTGGCGGGTGAGGCTCAGGCCGCCTCGGCCAGCCGCAGGGCATTCTCCATGTCCACCGCCACGCAGCGCGACACCCCGGGCTCGGGCATGGTCACGCCGACCAAGTGCTCGGCCATCTCCATGGTCAGCCGGTTGTGAGTGACGAACAGGAACTGGGTCTGGGCCGACATCTTGCGCACCATGTTGCAGTAACGCTCCGTATTGGCGTCGTCGAGGGGCGCGTCCACCTCGTCGAGCAGACAGAAGGGGGCGGGGTTGAGACGGAAGAAGGCGAAGATCAGCGACAGCGCGGTCAGGGCCTTCTCGCCGCCCGAGAGCAGATGGATGGAGCTGTTCTTCTTGCCCGGCGGCTGGGCCATGACGGTCAGCCCCGCATCGAGAATCTCCTCGCCGGTCAAGATCAATTCCGCGTTGCCACCGCCAAACAACTCGGAGAACAGGGCGCGAAACTCGGTGCTGACCCGCTCATAGGTCTCCTTCAGCCGGCTGCGCGATTCGGCGTCGATGCGACGGATGGCCTCCTCCAGGGTGGCGGCGGCGGTAGTGAGGTCCTCGGCCTGGGCGTCGAGGTAGGCCTTGCGCTCCTCGGCAGCCTTGAGTTCGTCCAGTGCGGCCATGTTCACCGGGCCCAGGGCCTCGATCTCGCCGTCCAGACGGGCGATCTCGCTCCTGAGCCAGGTCTCGGAGCGCCCCTCCACACCGGCCGCCCGCGCCTGCTCCGTCAACACAGTCTCGTCCACCCCCTCCAGTTCCTCGGCGTAGCGCATCTCGGTGAGCCTGGCCTCCTGCAGCTTCAGTTCCGAGTTCTGCAGCTGTTCCTTCAACGGTTCCAGGGCACGTTCCGCACCCATGCGGCCTGTCTCCAGGGCCTGCAGGTCGGCGTTGCAGCCCTCCAGGGCCTCCCGCGCCGCCACCAGCGCCGCCTCGGCACGCTGGCGCCGGTCGAGGGCCTCGGTCAATGCCGCATGGATGGGCGCCTCCCGGGCCTGATCCAGCGCCGTATGCAGACGATCGAGCTCCAGGGTCAGGTCCAGCAGGGCCCGCTCTCCGCGCCCGGAACGCTCCTTCAGATCGCGCAGCCGGCCGGCCAGGGTGCGCACCTGGAAGGCGGCCTCCTGGGCCTCCCGCTCGGCCCGCCGCTGCGCCTCGCGCACCCCCTGCAAGCGCTGCTCGGCAGCCTGGCGCTGGGCCCGCGTCTCGTCCAGCCGCTGGCGTGCCCGGTCCCATTCCAGCCGCGCCGCCTGCTCGCGCTCGCTCGCCGTGTTGTAGGCCTCTCTTTCCAGGTCGAGCTGGGCATAGATCTCGTCGAGTTCCGCCTCGATCCGCGTCCTGCGTTCCGCGACCCGGCGGGCGGCCTCCTGCGCGCGCACCAGTTCGACCTGCAAGCGATGCAGCTGCGCCTGGGACTGGGTGAGCTGGGACTGCAGCGCCTCGACCTGTCGGCGGCCAGCCGAGAGGGCCTTCTCGGCCTGGGTGAGCTCCGCCTCGACCTCGTCCATGCGCTCCGCGGCCAAGGCTAGGTCGTCCTCCAGCCTGGCGATCTCGCGCACCCGCTCCAGCAGTCCGTGGTGGCCCTTGTCCGGGGCATTGAAGACGAGACTGGCCCGCCCCACCCGATGTCCCTCCCGTGTGGCGATCATGCCCCCGACCGGGAGTTCGGCGCGGCGCGCGAGGGCGTCGGCCAGGCTGTCGGCGGCGTAGGCCAGCGCGAGCCGATCGCCGAGGAAGCGGGCCACCACCGGATCCTCCGTGTGTATCACATCAATAAGAGGGCGAAACCGGGCGTCCGAGACGAGCAAGGCGAATGGCGGTGGCTCGTCACCCACGGCGGGCAGGGCCAATTCGAAGCGCGCCTCCGGGGGGTCCGCCAGCCAGTCGGGCACCCACTCCGCCGACAGTGCGGCCATGGCCTCGCCCAGGGCGGCCTCCACGGCGGTCTCCCAGCCCGATTCGACCCGGATCAGCTGCCACAGGCGCGGCAAGGCCGCGAGACCGTGCCGCTTAAGCCAGGCGGCCCCCTCGCTCTCGGCCAGCATGGCCGACTGCTGCAGCTTCCTTAAGGCGGCCAGTTCTGCCTCCAGGCGCTGCTGTTCGCGATGGGCGTCGGCCTGGACCTGGCGTGCCTGACGCACGGCCGTCTCCAGCCCCGGCAGTTCGTCGCGTGCGGCATCCAGATAACCGCCCAGACTCGCGACGCGGGCCTGGACCTCCTCCAGTTCGGCCTGCAGTCGCGCCAGATGGGTCTCGTCAAGGGCCGACAGGTCTTCCTTCTCCCGCAGTAGACGCCCTTCGCGTGCCTTGAGCTGTTTGATGTTTTTGTCGGCATGGGCCTGGTTGGCTTCCTCGAGATGGATGTCCTGCTCGATGCGGCTGATCTCGGCCTTTAGCGCCGCCATAGCGGCCTGAGCCTCGCGCCAGGCCGCTTCCGCCTCGGGCAGATCGCGGCTGGCCTCGGCGGCGCGCTCGGCCAGGATGGCAGCCTGTTCCTCGGCCTGCGCGTGTTCCGCCTGACGCTGGACGATCTCGGCACGGATGGACTCGAGCTCCTGCTGCAACAGTTCGCGCCGGGAGGCGGCGGTCCGAATCTCGCCCTCCAGCCGCTGGCGCGTCGCGTGCAGATGCCTGAGCTCCTGTTCGAGCCGCGTCACCTCACCGCTTTCGACATAGAAACTGGCCTGGGCCTGATTCAGGGTCTCGGTGGCTTCGAACTGTCGCAGCCGCGCCGTCTCGAGTTCGGACTCCAGCCGCCGCAGCTCGGCCACCCTGGCCTCGAGCTCGTTGCGGGCGGACTCCATCTGCCGCGCCAGTTCCTGCTGCCGCATCTGGGCATCGCGCTTGCGCGTCAGGGCGAGCAGATGCGTCTTCAACCCGCGCTCGCCGTCCAAGGCGAAGTAGCGCCGCGCCACCTCGGCCTGGGCGGTGAGCTTTTCCAACTGCCGGCCGAGCTCCCGCCGGATGTCGTCCACCCGCGCCAGGTTCTCGCGGGTGTCGCGCAGCCGATACTCGGTCTCGCGGCGCCGTTCCTTGTACTTGGAAACCCCGGCCGCCTCTTCCAGGAAGCCGCGCAGCTCCTCCGGCCTCGCCTCGATGATGCGCGAGATCATGCCCTGTTCGATGATGGCGTAGGCGTCGCCCCCCAGGCCCGTGCCCAGGAAGAGGTCGGCCATGTCGCGCTTGCGCACGTGGACGTTGTTGATGTGATAGGAGGACTCGCCGTTGCGCGTGAGGACGCGTTTGACGGCAATTTCGGCATAGCGCGACCACTGCCCCGGCGCGCTGCCGTCGCTGTTGTCGAACAGCAGTTCCACCGAGGCGCGGGCGGCCGGCTTGCGCGTGGCCGAGCCATTGAAGATCACGTCCTGCATCGACTCGCCGCGCAGCTCGCGCGCCTTCGATTCGCCCAGCACCCAGCGCACGGCGTCGATGACGTTGGACTTGCCGCAGCCGTTCGGACCCACCACGCCGATGAGCATGGCGTTGGCCGGGATGGTCACCGGGTCGACGAAGGACTTGAAGCCTGCGAGATGGATGTGCTTGAGTCGCAAAGGGAAACAGCCGGGCGGATTTATAATGGACCGCGCATTTTAACTTTTCTGTCACCCCGGACCTGCACGCCTGACCACGACACCATGCCCAGCCTACCCTCCAAGAATCTGGAAACCTTTCCCAACCCGGCGCCGGAGCGCGATTTCCAGATCCACATCGAGATCCCGGAATTCACCTGCCTGTGTCCCAAGACCGGCCAACCCGATTTCGCCACCCTGATCCTTGACTACCTCCCCGACCGGAAATGCGTCGAGCTCAAGAGCCTGAAGCTCTACATCTGGTCCTTCCGGGACGAAGGGCATTTCCACGAGGCCGTCACCAACCGCATCCTGGGCGATCTGGTCGAACTGCTGTCGCCGCGCTTCATGCGCCTGACCGCCCGCTTCTATGTGCGCGGCGGCATCTTCACCACGGTCGTGGCCGAGCATCGGATGCCAGGCTGGCAACCGCAACCGCGCGTGGAGCTGGCCGAGTTTCCGCTGCAAAGCAGCTTCCGCTGAAGGAA
>DAITOH010000004.1:21119-22933 GCA_036834225.1 Thiobacillaceae bacterium
ATGACGCGCTACCTCGGTATCGATTTCGGCACCAGCGGCGTGCGCGCCTGTGTCATCGCCCCTAGCGGCGAGATCGATGCCTTCGAGCGGGTCGATTTCGGACCTGTGGAGGCCGACGAGGCTGCCGGACTCTGGTCGGAAGCCCTGTTCTCGGTCATCACCGCGATTCCCGCCGGCAGCCGGCGCCGCATCGCCGCCCTCGCCCTGGACGGGACTTCCGGCACCGTGCTGGCCTGCGACGAGGCCCTCAATCCCACGCATCCCCCCCTGCTCTACGACGACACCCGCGCCGTGGCCGAGGCAGCGGCCATCGCACGCGCGGGCGGGGCAGACAGCCCAGCGGCGGCGGCCAGCTCCGGCCTGGCCAAGGTGCTGTGGCTGAAGACGCGACTGGGACTCACGCGCGCCCGGCTCTATCTCAATCAGGTCGACTGGCTGACCGCCCTGCTGTCCGGCCGCTCAGGGCTGTCCGACTACCACAACGCCCTGAAGATGGGCTACGACGTGGAGGCCATGCGCTGGCCGGAGTGGGTCGAATACCTGGCGGACGTGGACTATCTGCCGCAGGTGGTGGCCCCGGGCAGCGCGATCGCCTGCATCGCCCGCCCGCGGGCAAGGCAACTCGGCCTGCACCCCGACTGCATCGTCCGCGCCGGGACCACCGACTCGATCGCCGCCTTCATTGCCGCGGGCGTGCGCGAGCCCGGCGCGGCGGTGACCTCCCTGGGCAGCACGCTGGTGTTGAAGCTGCTCTCGGCAACGCGTGTGGAGTCTGCCCGCTACGGTGTATACAGTCACTGGTTTGGCGAGCTCTGGCTGGCGGGCGGGGCCTCCAATGCCGGCGGAAGGGTGCTGCGCCAGCACTTCGCAGACGATGAGCTGGAGGCGCTTTCCTCTCGCATCGACCCCGAAACCGACAGCGGTCTCGACTACTATCCCCTGCCCAGTCCGGGCGAGCGCTTTCCGTACAACGATCCCGCCATGCCCCCCCGCCTGGACCCCCGCCCGACGGACCGACAGCGCTTCTTACAGGGTCTGCTGGAAGGGCTGGCCAAGGTGGAGGCGCTAGGCTATGCCCGTCTGCAGGAACTCGGCGCCACGCCCTTGAAGTCGGTCGCCAGCAGCGGTGGCGGGGCGCGTAACCCCGTCTACACCCGCTTGCGCGCGCGCCGGCTCGGCGTGCCGGTGAGCCTCGCCGCCCAGCAGGAGGCCGCCTATGGTGCCGCCTGCCTGGCGCGCGACGGCAGCGATCTGTTTCCGCATGGCTGAGACCGGGCTGCACATCCCCATGACCCTGCCCTGCGGCTGGGAACGTCGCAGCCTCGCTTGTTACGAGTTGGAGACCCTGTGGGGGGAGGCCCTGATGATCCTGCGGGTCATCAACCAGATGGAGGCTTATACCCCGCGCGAAGGCGAAGCCGATGCAGCCCTGGCGAGACTGGAGGCGAAGGTGGACCTGGCCCTGCATCTGCTGGCACTAAACCTGCACGGCCGGCGCCTCCAGCCCAGTCCTGCCCGGATCACCCTCGGCGCAGAGGGTTGCACCCTGAGTACAGACCCGGCACTGCCGCCCGGTGACGAGATCGTCCTCGGCCTCTATCTCTCACCCGCCCTGGCGCTGCCGCTGAAACTGGCTGCATCGGTGATGGCGTCAGCCGACGGCGACACCAGGGTCGAATGGCTCGACATGCCCGACGCGGTGAAGGAGGCCTGGGAACAGTGGCTGTTCCGCCAGCATCGCCGCAAGGTGCAGGAGCAGCGGGGCCAGAAATGACGCGCTGCAACCGTACCCGCATCCGATCCAACCTGTCATG
>DAITOH010000005.1:0-17753 GCA_036834225.1 Thiobacillaceae bacterium
GCTTCCTGATCGGCTTGAGGCTCACGCGCCGGCGCTTGCTGCGCTAAATCAACCCTGATTATCCATCAGGTCTTCTGCTCCCGGTCTAATGGACAACCCGGGACAACTCAAGTCACCAGCAAGCAGGTCGTAGCGTAGCCCAGATCGCAGGGCATCAAGGCGGTTGAGCTTCGGCATAATCGGCCGGCAGGACCAGGGCCGCAGCCCGCCTGCCGCACCGCGGCAGACAGGGCCGCGGAATCGGTATCCCGTAGACGTTGCATGCCCACCTCTGTGCCGCCGCCCACCGCCCACCCCGCCTGTTGCAGGGCGGGCATGTTGGGGGTAAAGGGGAGTGCGATCAGTGGTTGCGTTTGAAATCGACGTGACCGTCGACGAGGGTGTAAATGACCTGGCCCTGCAGCTCCATGCCCAGGTAGGGACTGTTCTTGCCCAGGGAGAGGAGGGTTTGGCGGCTTACCGTCCAGGGACGCTCGGGGTCGAAGATGCACACATCCGCCGGCTGCCCCACGGCCAGGACGCCGGCCTGCACGCCGAGGATGCGGGCAGGGCGCCGGGTAATCAGATCAATGGCCTGCAGCAGGGGGACCTGCATCTCCCGCGCCCACTTGAGAGTCAGGGGCAGCAACAGTTCCACCCCTGTGGCGCCCGGTTCGGCCTCCTGGAAGGGCCGCTCCTTGGCGTCGTCGTTGACCGGGGTGTGGTCGGAGCAGATGGCATCCACCAGCCCCTCGCGCAGGGCCTGGCGGATGGCTTCGCGGTCGCGGATGCTGCGCAAGGGGGGGACGAGATGACAGTTGGGGTTGAAATCCACCAGGTCCATCTCGGACAGATGGACGTGATGCACAGCCACGTCACAGGTGATACGCAGCCCGTCGTGCTTGGCGCGGCGGATCATGTCCAGACCGGCCCGGCTGGATATCCGGGCGAGATGCACGCGGGCGCCGGTCTCGCGCGCCAGCAGCAGGATGGTCTGCAGGGCCACCGTCTCCGCCGGCACGGGGATGGCGGGCAGCCCCAGCCGGGCGGCGACGATGCCGTCATGGGCGACGGCGTCGCGGGCCAGGTGGGGGTCCTGGGGACGCAGCCAGACCGGCAGGTCGAAGGTCACCGCGTATTCCAGCGCCCGCAGCAGCACGCGTGTGTCGACGAGAGGGGCGTCGGCCTGGCTGAAGGCGACACAGCCCGCCTCGTTGAGCTCCGCCATCTCGGTGAGCCGCTCCCCCTTGAGCTTCCAGGTCAGCGCGCCGACGGGATAGACCCGCGGTCCCGGGCTGTTGCGGGTGCGGAATTTCAGCATCTCCACCAGACCCGGCTCGTCCAGGGGGGGATCGGTGTCGGGCGGACAGGCCAGGCTGGTCACGCCGCCTGCGGCCGCCGCACGCATCTCGGATTCCAGGGTGGCCATGTACTCGAAGCCCGGCTCGCGCAGACGCACCGAGAGATCGACCAGACCGGGGCAAACCACGAGACCGCTGGCGTCGATCTCCTGGTTGGGGTGGAAATCGGCCGGCACGTCGCCCACGGCCTGAATGCGCCCGGCGGCGATGCAGATGTCGCAGACGGCATCCAGGCCACTTTCCGGGTCGATGACGCGGCCGTTGCGGATGAGGATCTTCATGTCAAGGACGGGAAGGCGCGAGTGGTATGGGACGATGGCCGGGGCGTCTTGCGCGGGTCAGGTGTACATTCCTCATTGACCACCTCGATCAATTCCCCGCGAGCAGGCTTATTACCGCCATTCTCACCGCGATGCCGTAGGTGACCTGGTTGAGAATGACCGAGTGGCTGCCGTCGGCCACTTCCGAGTCGATCTCCACCCCGCGGTTCATGGGGCCGGGGTGCATGACGATGACATCGGGCTTGGCCAGTTTGAGCTTGTCGGGGGTAAGTCCCCAGTACTTGAAATACTCCTGGGGGGAGGGTAGCAGCGACCCTTGCATGCGCTCGGTCTGCAGCCGCAGCATGATCACCACGTCGCAGTCCTTGATGCCAGTCTGCATGCGGTAGTGCACGTGCACCCCGAGGCTGTCAACATCACGGGGCAGCAGGGTGCGGGGCGCCACCACCCGCACTTCCGGACAACCTAAGGTGGTCAGGGCATGGATCTGGGAACGGGCCACGCGCGAATGCAGCAGGTCGCCGACCACAGCCACGCACAGGTTGTGAAAGCTGCCCTTGTGTTGACGGATGGTGAACATGTCTAGCAGTCCCTGGGTGGGATGGGCGCAGCGACCGTCGCCGGCGTTGATGACATGGATGTGCGGCGCCACGTGGCGGGCGATGAGATGCGGTGCGCCGCTGGCGGCGTGGCGCACGACGAACATGTCAGCCTGCATGGCCGAGAGGTTGGCCACGGTATCGAGCAGGGTCTCGCCCTTGCTCTGGGCGGAGGAGGCGATGTTGAGATTCACCACGTCGGCCGACAGGCGCTTGGCTGCGATCTCGAAGGTCGTGCGGGTACGGGTGGAGGGCTCGAAGAACAGGTTGAAGATGGTCTTGCCGCGCAGCAGCGGCACCTTCTTCACCCCGCGCTGGGCCACTGAGATGAACGACTCGGCGGTATCCAGGATCTGGGTCAGGATGCAGGCCGGCAGACCTTCCAGGGTCAGCAGATGCCTGAGGCTACCGTCGGCGTTGAGCTGCAGGTCGCCGTTCATGGCGCGACGGTATAAAGAACCCGGGCAAGACGCAAAGAGCCGCGTTCTTTTACGCGCAGGTGTCCCTGCGACTTGCGCTCGCCGCTCATTGCGTTGCGCTCAACATGAACGACAGCACACCCGCGTCGTCACGCTGCAGGCTGATGTGCTGGTCCGGCCCCAGCTTAAGCTTAAGCCCCGTGTAATCGGGGCAGATCGGCAGCTCGCGCCCGCCCCGGTCGACCAGCACGGCCAGGCGAATGACGGCAGGGCGCCCATAGTCGAACAGTTGGTTCATGGCCGCCCGCACCGTGCGTCCGGTGTAGAGCACGTCATCGATGAGCAGGATGTCGCGACCCTCGACGTCGAAGGGGATGCGCGAGGGTTTGACCTCGGGATGTAGACCGATGCGCGAGAAATCATCCCGGTAGAACGAGATGTCCAGCACCCCGCGCGGGGCCGGGCTACCCAGGACATCGGCTAAGGCATCCATGACCCAGACGCCGCCGGTGTGGATGCCAACTAAGGCACATTCCGCCGTCAGGGCCGGCCGGATGGTCTCGGCTAAGGTCTTGATGAGGTCTCGGGGTTGGGGCAGATGCATGATATCCGGGCTAGGGCGACTGCTCGGGCGAATGCTCGAAATAGTCTTGCAGGATACGTTGCGCGGCCAGGCTATCTACCGCCTGCTGGCGCTGCGCGCCGTGCACACCGGCTTCCCGCAGCCGGGTCTTGGCCTCGGCGGAGGTCAGCCTCTCGTCCACCAGCCTCACCGGCAGATGTAAGCGTCCGTGCAGCTGGTTGGCGAAACGACGGCAGCGCCGGGTCAGCTCATGTGCCTCCCCATTAAGGGAGAGGGGCAGACCGACGACCAGCTCCACAGGCTGCCACTCGGCGACTAAGGCGGCGATACGGGCGAAACGCCGCACGTTCGCCTCCTCGACGATGACCTCGAGCGGGTGCGCGCAGCGGGTCTCCCACTCCCCGACGGCGACGCCGATGCGCTTGAGACCGAAGTCAAAGGCGAGCACGCTGCCTTGCTTCAAATGTGGGTTCATGCGTGACCGGCATCCTCGGACAGCATCGCAAGATCGATGCCCAGCAAGCGCATGGCCGCCGGCAGCCGCTCTTCAGGCGGCAAGTTGAAGATCACGTCCGGGTCCGCCGCCACCGTAAGCCAGGCATTCTGCTTGATCTCGTCTTCGAGCTGGCCGGGGCCCCAACCGGCATAGCCCAGGGTCACCAGGATCTGCGCCGGCCCCTTACGGCGACTGGTGGCCTCCAGAATATCCTTGGAGGTAGTCAGACCGACGCGCCCGTTTACCGCCAGGGTCGAATTCCACTCCCCCACCGGCCGGTGCAGCACGAAACCGCGCTCCACTTGCACCGGGCCGCCATAGTAGACGGGCAGTTGCCTGAGCCGCTCGTCGTCAAGGCGCAAACCCATCTGCTCGAACAGCTTTTCTAGCGACAGGCCGATGGGGCGGTTGATCACCACACCTAAGGCCCCCTGTTCACCGTGATCGCAGATGTAAGTCAGCGTCCCGGAGAAGTTGGGGTCGACCATGTTGGGCATGGCGATGAGGAAGTGGTCGGTGAAATTGGCGTTTTTCATGTGCGCACCGGAAGATGGGCTGTGCCGCCGTCCGGCGCCAGCGGTTTAGGCCATACTGCACATGGGCCGGGCTTAAGCGGTCCGACGATTCTGGGCGATTGTAAACCCCGTGCACAGGAACGCAAAATCGAAGCCGTATTTCGCCCCCTCGTCCACTGCGCTCGATCCCATGCCCGCCGATGACGCCGCCTTGGTCTGGTTTCGCCGCGACCTTCGTCTGATCGACCACGCCGCCCTCTCCCAGGCGCTGGCCACGGCGCGACAGGTGCATGGCGTCTTCGTCTTCGACACCGACATCCTGGACGCGCTGCCCGATCGCCGGGACCAACGGGTTGAATTCATCTGGGAGGGGGTGGCCGCCCTCAAGGCCGCATTCGAGCATTATGGCGGGCGTCTACATATCCTGCACGGGCCGGCGCGTAGCCTCATCCCTGCGCTGGCGGACGAACTGGAGGTGGATCGGGTGCACGCGGCACGGGACTACGAGCCCTATGCCCGCGCGCGTGACCAGGCCGTGGCCGAGGCCCTCGCCCGTCAAGGCCGGCGTCTTGTGTTGCACAAGGATCAGGTCGTGTTCGACACCGACGAGGTGCTTACTGCCGCCGGCCAACCCTTCCACGTCTACACCCCCTACCGGCGCGCCTGGCTCGCGCAGCTGGCTGCCGAGCACCTAGCCGCACACCCCACCCTGGCCCGAATCAACCGGCTGGCTAAGGGCGCCCCCCTACCCATGCCCAGGTTGGAGGAGCTTGGCTTCCAGCGCACCAACCTGCGCGAACTCGGCATCCGGTGTGGCATGGCGGGGGGGCAGGCACTGCTCGCGGACTTCCTGCAGCGCATCGACCACTATCACCAGCGGCGCGATTACCCCGGCATCAAAGGCCCCTCCTACCTGTCGGTGCACCTGCGTTTCGGCACGGTGAGCGTGCGCGAGCTGGTGCGCAAGGCCGTCGAGCGAGACAGCGAGGGCGCGCGGGTCTGGCTGTCTGAGCTTATCTGGCGCGAGTTCTACCAGATGCTGCTGTGGCACCACCCGGAGACGGTGGAACACGCCCTCCAGCGCAAGTTCGACCGCATTCCGTGGCCCAACCCGCGCGGCCATTTCGAGGCCTGGTGCGCAGCGCACACCGGTTATCCCATCATCGACGCCGCCATGCGCCAGCTTAAGCAGACCGGTTACATGCACAACCGACTGCGCATGATTGCCGCCAGCTTCCTGGTGAAGGACCTGCACGTGGACTGGCGATTGGGCGAGCGGTATTTCGCCGAAAAGCTCATCGACTATGATCAGGCCGCCAACGTCGGCGGCTGGCAGTGGTCGGCCGGCGTGGGCACCGACGCCCAGCCCTGGTTTCGCATCTTCAACCCGGTGACCCAGTCGGAACGCTTCGATCCCGAGGGCCGCTTCATCCGCCGCTATGTCCCTGAACTCGCAGCCGTTCCGGACCGCTATCTGCACGCCCCCTGGCGCATGTCGAAGGCGCAGCAGGCAGCCTGCGGCGTCGTGATTGGGCGCGACTACCCGCCGCCCATCGTGGATCACGCCCGCGCGCGCGAAGTCACCCTGGCCTTGTACAAGAGCGTCTCATGAATCTGCACCTGCTCGTCTGTCACCCCCCGCCCCCGCGTCCTGGCTTACCTCCGTCGAGATCTGCACCTGCGCGACCTGGCAGGCCTATGACTTCAACGACTACCGCAGTGCACGCCATCTCCCCGCCGTGCAACCGCTCTGCTTCGCCTGCAAGCTTAAGCCCGGTCGCTTCGAACTCAGCATCGTGCTTGCCACTGCCGATCTGCCGGGGTATCCCCGCCTGCGGCTGGGGCTAGTCGTCGCCAAGGCCCGCGGCGGCGCGCTATCCTACTGGGCCTTGCATCACTCGCAGCCTAAGCTCGACTTCTACCACCTTGCCGCCTTCGCCCTCCACCTCGATCTCTCGCCGTGAAAACCGGCCTTGATCGTCTGCTTACCGAACCCGCCCTGCGCCGCCCCCTTCAGGGCCGGCGTCTGGCCCTACTCGCCCACCCCGCCTCAGTCACGCACGAGCTCACCCACGCCCTCGACGCCCTAGCCGCCCTACCCGACCTCAAGCTCACCGCCGCCTTCGGACCCCAGCACGGCATTCGAGGCGACAAGCAGGACAACATGGTGGAGTCGCCGGACTTCATCGACCCTGTGCACGGCATCCCCGTCTTCAGCCTCTACGGCGAAGTCCGCCGGCCGACCGCGCCGATGATGGGCGGCTTCGACGTGTTGCTGGTGGACCTGCAGGATCTGGGCTGTCGCATCTACACCTACCTCACCACCCTGCGCTACGTCCTGGAGGCTGCCGCCGCCTATGGCAAGAGCGTCTGGGTGCTCGATCGTCCCAACCCAGTTGGCCGGCCGGTGGAAGGGCTCACCCTGCGCCCGGGCTGGGAGAGCTTCGTCGGCGCCGGCCCGCTGCCCATGCGCCATGGGCTGACCCTGGGCGAACTAGGCCTGTGGTTCGTGCGCAGGCTTAAGCTTAACGTGGACTACCGCGTGGTGGACATGCAAGGCTGGCAGCCTAAGGCCGCGCCCGGTCACGGCTGGCCCCTTCTAGAGCGCTGTTGGGTCAACCCCAGCCCCAACGCCCCCAACCTGTGGATGGCGCGCTGCTATGCCGGCACGGTCATGCTGGAGGGCACCACCCTGTCGGAGGGCCGCGGCACCACCCGGCCGCTGGAGCTATTTGGCGCGCCGGACCTCGACGCGCCAGCCCTGCTTGCCGAGATGCACCGGCTCGCGCCGGAATGGCTCACGGGCTGCCGGTTGCGGCCATGCTGGTTCGAGCCCACCTTCCACAAGCACGCAGGCCAGCTGTGCGCCGGGGTAGAGATCCATGTCGAGGACGGCGCCTACGATCACAACGCCTTCCGCCCCTGGCGCCTGATGGCGCTCGCCTTCAAAGCCATCCGGCGCCTGCGCCCCGACTACCCCCTGTGGCGCAGCTTCCCCTACGAATACGAGTACGACCGCCTGGCCATCGACCTCATCAACGGCAGTCCTTTGCTGCGCGAGTGGGTAGACGACCCGGCGGCAACGCCGCAGGACCTGGAGGCCCTGGCCGCAGCGGACGAAGCGGCCTGGCGGGAGGAGCGTGAAGATTTGTTAATCTACCGGTAGCCCACACCAAGCATATGACGCCGCGCCGGTATGCCGCGTCTTCCTGCCTGATCAGTGCGGGCTGCCAGCCTGTATTGCTTCGGGAAAATCCATTCAGCCTTTCCCCAGCCCTTCGCGCACCGTCGGATACTTCAGTCGGAAACGCAGTTCCTGCTTGATGCGCCGGTTGGCGAGCCGCCGCGACTCGGTGAGAAAAGAACGCATAGCCGGGGTGACCGCGGCCATCACTTCGTCCTTCGCAAGACGCGGCGGCCGGGGCAGGCCGAGGTGATCAGCGACCACGTCGAGCCAGTCGCCCATCTTCAGGCCGCTGTCATCCACGGCGTTGTAGACGCGGTTGGGTCGGCCCCGGAATAAGGCGACAATGGCCAGCCGGGCGAGGTCCTCGGCGTGGATGTGGTTGGTGTGGATGTCCTCCTCGGGCCGCAGTGCCGGCAGCCCCTTGCGCACGCGCTCCTCGGGCATGCGCCCCCGAGCGTAGATGCCGGGGGCGCGCAGGATGGCGAGCCGCCGGCCAGTATGCCCCGCCCAGCGTCGCAGTCGACGTTCTGCGTCTGCGCGTCGCTTGGCGCGGGCATTGTGGGGGCGTGTCGGCCGCGTCTCCTCCACCCGCTCGCCGCCACAGTCGCCATAGACCCCACTGGTGCTGATGTAGACCAAGGCTCGTGAGCGCAAGTCCTTGTTTCTATGACGACACACATATCCCTTTAGGCTGCTACGGGCATGGACGCGTGCTAGACTTCGCCGCCCCAGACTGGCGATAAGCCGCTGGGTGCGGGGATCCGTGTTGCCTGCTGCAGGTGGCGGGGCGAAATGCAACACGGCATCCGCAAGCGATGTCAAACGGGCTAAGCCGGCGTGTTTATCCAGGTCGCCGATCAGAGGCACCACGCCGGCGGCGCGCAGGTCAGAGGCGCGCTTAGGATTGCGGATTAGACCGTAGACCCTGGCCCGGCCCCCCAGCAAGCGGGCTACGCGCAGACCCACGTCGCCACAGCCCACGATCAGGATACGCATCATTGTCGAAAGGAAGCTTCAGATGTCTTACCAGGTAACCATACAACCCAGCGGCCATCAGTTTAGCGTGGAACGCGACCAGACCGTTCTCGAGGCGGCCTTAGGCGCCGGCTTCGCCTTGCCTTACGGCTGCCGCAACGGCGCCTGCGGTGTTTGCAAGGGCAAGGTCCTGGCCGGCCGGGTGGACTATGGCGAGGCCCAGGAGGGCGCGCTCACCGCCGAGGACAGGAGTCAGGGCTTAGCCCTATTCTGCTGCGCCAGACCGCTGGAGGACCTGGTCATCGAGGTGCGCGAGGTCACCGCCGTCAAGGACATCCCGGTCAAGACCCTGCCCTGCCGAGTCGAGCGCTTAGAGCGGCTCTGCCACGACGTCATGGGCATCTGGCTTAAGCTGCCCTCCAGCGAGCGGCTGCAGTTCTTGCCCGGCCAATACATCGACTTTCTGCTCAAGGACGGCAAGCGGCGCAGCTTCTCCCTGGCCAATGCCCCGGAAGAGGACGCCTTGCTGGAACTGCATGTGCGGCACGTGCCCGGCGGCTTCTTCACCGACCACATCTTCAACACCATGAAGGTGAAGGACATCATGCGCATCAACGGCCCCCTGGGCAGCTTCTTCCTGCGCGAGTCGGACAAGCCGGCGATCTTCGTTGCCGGCGGCACCGGCTTTGCGCCGATCAAGAGCATCCTCACCCACGCCTTCCACCAGCAGGTTAAGCGGCAGATGGTGCTCTACTGGGGGGCACGCGCCCTGCGCGATCTCTACATGCTCGACCTGCCCTCACGCTGGCAGCAGGAGCATGGCAACTTCAGCTTCATCCCCGTCATACAGGCCCCCCTGCCGGAGGAGCATTGGACCGGGCGCACGGGTCATGTGCACGAGGCCGTGCTGGCCGATTTCGCCGACCTCTCGGGCTACCAGGTCTATGCCAGCGGTGCGCCGGCCATGGTGGCGGCGGCACGCCGCGACTTCATCGCCCGGGGCCTGCCGGCGGAGGAATTCTATTCCGACGCCTTCGAGTATCAGGGCGGGCCGTCGGCCTGAAGCGACGCCGGCACCACTGCCGGCTCGACCGTCTTCTCCGGCGCGGCCGCGCCGCAATCGAGTGCGCGGGTGAGCGCCTGACGCGCTGCGATCAGTTCGCCCTGCTCGCTCACGACCGTATCTAGCAGGGCCTTGGCCGCCTGCGGATTACCCATGGCCAGGGCCGCCTGCGCGCCCACCAGAGCAGCGAGCGGCAACGGAGTGTGCTTGATCGACTGGCGGGACAATCTGAGGGCGTGGGCATACTGGCCGGCGAGCAGGGCCGCCGTGGCCCGCTGCAGTTCGTCCTCGGCTAAGCCGAGCCGTCGGCGCGCCCGCCAGGACCTGACATCCCTGGGCAAGCGCAGCGCCGTGCGCAACAACCGCACCAGGAGATAGAACAGGACATGGGAGAGCACCAGCACGCTGAGCACGAGGGCAACTGACGTCTCCACCCGCCAGGGGGGGAAGACCACCAGGACATAACCGTGATCGGCCCGTAGGACCAGGATGAAGGCCAGGGCCAAGGCCGCGAGCAGGACGAACCAGAACAGCACGCGCACTAGCCCGCCCCGCCGTCGGTGTAGACACGCATGCCGCGCAGGGCCTTGATGCTGTCGGTCAGGTCGGCCTCCTGCTGGGCGACGGGCAAGGCCGCCAGCTCGCGCAGACTCGCCAGCATCGACTTGGTGAGGGCATCCTGAGGGCTGAAATAGCGCTGCACCCAGTCCTGGGCGATGGCCAGATCATTCCTGAAGCTATCCTCGTCCCGGTTGAGCATGGCTAGCCTAGCTGCCAGCAACCTGAGTTTCAGGTTTTCCCTAAGAAACCAGGCCTGCTCCGGCGCCAGTAGGGCAAAATCGGTCTTGTCCACCCGTCGCACGCGCACGAGCTGCTTGAGCTCCATCCAGGTCTCCTGCCAAAGCCGCTGCCAGCGGTCCCCCGCGGCCTTGGGCTGCGCGGGCGGTTCGGCAGGGGTCAGATCCGAGTCCAGTTTGAGCTTGTCCACGTTCTGCACTAGCACATCCAGGCGGGCGTTGATACCGGCGCTATCGGCCGCTGGCAATAGCTTAAGCCGCGCGATGTCCCTGCCGATGGCCTCTTGCAGATTGCTGAACTGGGGCTTGCCCAGGCGTGCTAGCCGCGCCTCGGCCGCCTCCAGGGCGATGAGGGCTGCGCGCACGTTGCCTGCCAGGCGCAGCTGCTGTTGGGCTAGTAGCAGGGTCTGCTCGATGTCGGCCACCACCCGTTCGTCCTGGCTGCGCGCCAGTTCCTGGTACATGGCGGCTAGGGCCAGGTGCTGGCTCTGAGCCTCCTGGGCGCGATTCTCCAGGGCGGACAGGCGGGCGGTCAGATCGCTTAGGATGGCGTTGGCGTCACGCGCCGCCGTGCGGGCCTCGCGCCCGGCGGCGTCGAATTCGCCGATGCGCCTGGCCAGCTGCAGCTCCATGTCCTGAAGCCGGTTGAGGGTGTTCCAGGCCACGCCCATGACGGCCAGCACGGCCACGACGGCCAGCACCAGGGCGGGGTTGAGCCAGGCATGACGGGGATGGGGCGTCGGGGGCATGGCCGGATGCACTGTTGCCCGGCTATCAGAGGCTACTGCGCCATCACCGGCGTTGCCAGCAGGCTGCTTCGCCTGCGTGGCGTCGGACTGGCTGCCAGGCTGCGTCTTAAGCGTGGACATGAGCGAAGTGCTTCGTCAGGGCCTTTAGCACACCGTCCTCACCCGCCGGGGTGATGATGGTCTGGGCGATCCCCAGCGCGCGGGCATGCTCGGCGATGCGGGGGTGGGGGACGAACAGCGGTGTACGGGACAGCAGTCTCCTGCCCTCGGGGGTGAGCTGGGCGAGGAGCCCGTCCAAGCTATCGCGGCTAAACACGGTGACGGCCTGGATTCGCCCCGCCTGCCATGCGCACAGGACCGGCGCGGCGTCCGCATTCGGCAGCACGCGCCGGTAGCACACGGCGTGCAGCACCTGCGCCCCGCGTGCGCCCAGGGTATCCGCTAGCAGGGTCCGTCCCCCCTCGCCGCGAAAGAGGGCGATCCGCCGCCCTGCCAGGGTGTATAGATCAAGTAGGGCGATTAAGCTCTCGCTGTCCGCATTGTCCTCGGGCGTGAGCACATCATGCACACCGCGCCGGGCGAGCTCGCGCCCGCTGCCGGCCCCGACGGCAGCCACCCGCACCCCAGGCGGCAGACCGCCGCGCTTAGCGATAGCCGGCCAGGCCCGTTCGACCGCGGTCGGACTGACGAACACCAGCCAGTCGAAGCCTTGCAGATCGTTCACGACCTGGAGAAATCCGGTCATGTCAGCAGGCGGCGCGATCTCTAGCCCCGGCAGCCACCAGGCCTCGCCGCCCAGTGCGACGATGCGCTCCATAAAGCGCCGGGCCTGTCCCTGCGGCCGGGTAACCAGCACGCCGACCCCATTAAGTGGGAGCGAGGGCACTACCATGACCCCGTGGACCGACTTAAGGTTCGCGGTGGGCCAATTCCGCCAATACCCGGTCCGCGCCCTGGGCAAGCAGCTCCTCGGCCACGCGCTGACCGAGCGCCTCGGGGTCATCTATCTCACCCCAGGATTCGGCGCGGTAGAAGCGCACCCCTGCCAGATCGGAGACGAAGGCAGTCAGCCTAAGCCTGCCCGCCTCGATGCGGGCATAGCCGCCGATGGGCGCCTGGCACCCGCCATGCAGGGCGCGGCTCATGGCCCGCTCCGCACGCACGCAGGCGGAGGTCTCAGCATCGTCGAGGAAGGTGAGCAGTGCCGCCACATCCTCACGCGCGGTCAAGGTCTCCAGACCCAGCGCACCCTGACCCACGGCCGGCAGGCTTTCCTCGGGCGAGAGCAAGGCGGCGATGCGATGCTCAAGCCCCAGGCGCTTGAGGCCGGCGGCGGCGAGGATGATGGCGTCGTACTGCCCCGCGTCGAGTTTGCGCAGCCGGGTGTTCACATTGCCGCGCAGGGTATCGACCACCAGGCCGGGATGCGCGGCGCGGATTTGGGCCTGGCGGCGCAGACTGGAGGTCCCGACCCGTGCGCCGGCGGGCAGTTCGCCAAGATCACGGTAGCGGGACGAGACGAAGGCGTCGCGCGGGTCTTCCCGTGCGGTGATGGCCGCCAAGACGAAACCCTCGGGCAGATCCATCGGCACGTCCTTCATGGAATGCACGGCCAGATGGGCACGGCCGTCCTGCATGGCCTGTTCCAGCTCCTTGACAAACAGGCCCTTGCCGCCGATGCGCGACAGCGGCGAATCGAGGATCCGATCACCCTGGGTGGTCATGCCGAGCAGCGCAACTTCCAGACCGGGGTAGCGCTCGCACAGGCGGGCCTGGATGTGCTTGGCCTGCCACAGGGCCAACTGGCTCTCCCGCGTTGCAATCACCAGGCGCTGCGGCATGTTTGGACTATTCTTAAAACCGCCTGCCAACACGCAGAATCCTTACGCTTGGCTCGACCTCACGTGAGCGATGATGACGAGATTGCTGGCCGTACTGGCGTGGATTGTAGCATGGGGCATGACGGCCGCCCTGGCGGGCGAAGGGCGCTCCCGCGGCGCGCGACTTGCAGTAAGACGGCGCTAAGCCCGTGCCTGGGGTGCTTGCCGCATTGGTGGTGTTCGTTGCCATCTGGCCCCGAGGTGCTCATTCCCACTAGCCGCAATCCGGACTATCAACGCAAGCTGGTCATGCGTTGGGTGCAACCCGAAGCGGCCAGGCCCTATGCGACTTCGACGGCAAACGCATCACCTAAGGCGAATTCGCAAAACGGCATGGCGTCTTCCTGGTCCCCACGGTCATGCTGTTCGATCAGCACGGCCAGCCCCTGACCAAACCCATGGTGGGCATGACGACGGTGGACCACTTCGGCCACAAGTTGGACCTGGCCATCGATGAAGCCCTGGCCAGGATCGGGGCGACAAGCGGGCCGATACCCGCCCAGGCGACGCCGGCGGGGAGCTGAGCCGTTTGCGCCGTGCGCCGGGGTCAATGCTGTGGGTTGCGGAATTCGCGGATGATGTGTTGTTGCCGACGGGAAACCGGCAGCCGCTCCGGCCAGTCCTTCAGCACGGCGACCCAGCGCTGTTCCTCACCCTCGCCGACGCGCTCGAATCCGGCCAGATGCCGGCGCGCCACCAGACAGTTACGGTGGATGCGCAAGTAGGCGCCGGGAAACTCCTCCTCCAGATGCACCAGGGACTCGTTGAGCAGGTATTCCCGCTGCCGGGTGCGTGCGGTGACGTATTTGAGCTCGGCCCGCAGGTAGAGCACATCCTCCACGGGCACCAGCCAGACCCGCCCACGCTCGGTGCAGCAGAAGTGTCGACGCGGCGACAGCGCATCGACGTCCTCACGCCGCAGGGGTCGAACGCGGCCTAAGGCCTCGATGAGCCGGGTAAGACGCACCGGCTTCATCAGATAGTCCAGGGCACGCACCTCGAAGGCCTGGAGCGCGAACTCGTCGTGAGCGGTGATGAACACCACAGCCGGTCTGTTGGGCAGGCTAAGCAGATGGCGCGCCGCCTCAAGACCGTTGATGCCTGGCATCTGGATGTCCATCAGCACCACTTCGGGTTGATGGGCGGCCACCTGCTCGATCGCCTCGAGACCGTTAGCCGCCTCCCCCACCACCCGATTCGGGCAGTCCGCCGCCGCATCCGACAGCAGGTCCCGCAAGCGCTGCCGGGCTGGGGGTTCATCGTCGACGATGAGGACCTTAAGGTACCTGGCCGTCTCGGCAGATGGGGCCGCAGCACCGCACTGCGCCAGGGCAGATGCGGGGCCGTCTGCCGCAGGTTGACCGCTCAGCAGCGGCATATGACACTGCTCTCCTGCGCGCGCGGCGAAGGTGTCTTGAGAGGAGGTCCGTTCACGGCCGAAGCCCACGGCCTTTTGCTTTGAACGCTCAGCTTGCGGCGACATCGGCCTTCCCCCTGCGCAACGGCATCACCACCTGCACGATGAATTCTCCCCCCACCTCGTGGGTGGTCAGACGCGCATCGACATCGAAATGCAGGGCCAGCCGCTCGCGGATGTTGGATAAGGCCATGCGGTTGCCGCTGCGGCGCTCACCCGCGCCCTGGACGGGGTTGCGCAATACCAGGTTGAGGGATTGGTTGCGGGCGAACACGTCGACACGCACCTCGCCACCGGTCGGACTGCCTTCCACCCCGTGGTAGATCGCGTTCTCCAGCAAGGGCTGCAGCACCAGAGGCGGCAGCAGGGCATCGGCGGGCGCGTTGTCCACCTTCCACGTAATCTTCAGGCGTTCCCCGAGGCGGATCTGCTCGAGGCCCGCATACGCGCGGGCCAGTTCGAGTTCCCTCGACAGGAGTGAGAGTTGGCGGTTGTCCGCCATGTGCGCACGGAACAGGTCGGCCAGATTGGCCAGCACTTCCTCGGCCTGACGGGGGGAATTGCGCAGCAGGGACAGCGCGGCATTAAGACTGTTGTACAGGAAATGAGGCCGGATACGCGATTGCAGCGCCTGCAGCCTTGCCTCCGCCAGCGCGGGTGACAAGACCCGGTGGCGCCAGTTGAAGTAGGCCAGCACCGCGAAGGCCGCCCCACACGCCAGCAGCACCGCGCGCAGGACGCTGCCCTGTTCGGTGTCGGGAAAGCCTAGATGCAACACCATGTGCCATAGCACCGTAGCCAGGGCGCTTAGCACCACGATGACGGCGACGCCCAGATGGTAGGGTTGGCGCAGCAACCACGGTGCCGTAAAGAAGGCCAGCAGCAACATTAGCAACAGCGGCGGCTGCAGCATTGCGGCCATTCCCAAGAAGGTCGTGCCGACATAAGCTAAGCCGGAGCTTTTGATCACGGCCGCTGCCAGCGCCAGCACCTGTACCGCCAGGGCTGCGCGCAACAACACGCCAAGATTGCGGAAATCCGGCAGCGATACGGCTGTATGGTTTGTCATAATCCCAATGACCGCAGTTGAACACGACCAAAGGCGGGCAAAACGGGTGGCTGGCGCGACCAACCCGCAGGGCGTAAGACAGCACGCAGTGCTGGTCGGCAGCCGCAGCCGAAGGCTAGGCCGAAGGGCCACACAAAGCCAGGCGCCCGTTTGGGCCGTCAAGCGGGCGTGTTGCGATCTCACCCAACCGGTGAAGTCGGGCGAAGGCTGAATACTCAATGTATCCAACATGCTGCGAAGCTATCCAAGCGGTCAGCTGCGGTTTTTTTAGGATAATTACACCTTGATCTGATGCGTGCGGCCCGGTTTCCGACGCTACAGTCAGGGCTGTTTTCACCCGCCTGTCAATGTAACCTCTCAATCACCTCTTAACCCGCGCCATGGCAGATCCCGCCGCCTCCACCCCCTGGTCTGGTCGCTTTAGCGAACCGGTGGACGAGCGCGTCAAGCGCTACACCGCCTCCATCCCCTTCGATTGGCGGTTAGCCCCGTTCGACATCCAAAGTTCGCTCGCCCATGCCGCCATGCTCAACAAGACCGGTATCCTGAGCGATGCCGATCTCGGCGACATCCGCCGCGGGTTGACGGAAATCCTAGCTGAGATCGACAACGGCAGCTTCGTTTGGAAGCTTGACGACGAGGACGTGCATTTCAGCATCGAACGGGCCCTGACGCGCAAGATCGGCGACGCCGGCAAGCGCCTGCACACCGGCCGCTCACGCAACGACCAGGTCGCCACTGATATGCGCCTGTGGCTGCGTGATGCCATCGACCGCATCCAGGCCATCCTGCGCCGTGTCCGTCTGGCCTTGCTGGACCAGGCCGAGGCCCACGCCGCCACGGTGATGCCCGGATTTACCCACCTGCAGGCCGCTCAACCGGTCACCTTCGGCCACCATCTCATGGCCTGGCAGGAAATGCTCAGGCGCGATGCAGAGCGCCTGGCCGACTGTCGTCGGCGGGTCAATCGCCTGCCCCTGGGCGCAGCCGCCCTGGCCGGCACCAGCTTCCCCATCGACCGCGACTTTGTTGCGCGCGAGCTGGGCTTCGAGGCGGTGTGCGAGAACTCCCTGGACGCCGTCTCCGACCGTGACTTCGCCGTCGAATTCTTGGCCGCCGGGGCACTGATCATGACGCACCTTTCGCGCATGTCCGAAGAACTCGTGCTGTGGATGACGCCCCGTTTCGCCTTCATCGATCTGCCCGACCGCTTCTGTACCGGCTCGAGCATCATGCCTCAGAAGAAGAACCCGGACGTACCCGAATTGATGCGCGGCAAGACCGGGCGCATGAACGGGCATCTCATCGCCCTGCTCACCGTCATGAAGGGCCAGCCCCTGGCCTACAACAAGGATAACCAGGAGGACAAGGAGCCCCTGTTCGACGCAGCCGACACCCTGGTCGACTCTCTGTCCATCTTCGCCGAGCTAGTCCCGAGTATTAGGGTCAATGCAGAAGCTATGCGCCGGGCCGCCGTCGAGGGCTATGCCACCGCCACGGACTTAGCGGACTACCTGGTCAAACGGGGCCTGCCCTTCCGTGAGGCGCACGAGGCGGTGGCACAAGCCGTTCGCCTGGCGGAGTCGCGCGGCTGTGACCTAGCCGAACTGCCCCTTGCCGAGCTGCAGGCCTTCTCGAGCCTGATCACAGAGGACGTCTACGACGTCTTAAGCGTGGAGGGATCGATCGCCGCCCGTGACCATCTGGGCGGCACCGCCCCGGCGCAGGTGCGCGCTGCCATCGCCCGCGCGCGCGAAGAACTGCAAACCTCCCGGCCTTGATTAGCCTAGATCGACAGGCTCCTTGAAGCTTGCGCACCATAGGCCCTGGCGAGCAGATCCCACAATGCCCGGTGACGATCCCGCAGATCGTGGGCAAGCTCGCTGGCGATGACGAACTGGAAGCGGCAGCCGATCTTCAAGTCGAGCTGATAGAGCAGCATGAAGGCGCTAGACGGCTAATGCGCCACACGGACCTGCCCGACCACAACGCAACTGGCCTCGGACGGCGCACCTTCGGCAAGAGAATAGACCGAAGAACTCGCCGGGCCCTAAGGTCTTGAGGCAATCGTACTTGCCCGTCTAGCCATAGCGGCACACGGTGACCTTGCCATCGAGGTAGGAGAAGCACCTTGGCTAGCCTGTCCTGGTAGACGAAGACATGGCCGTCGGGATAGTCGTCCACCCGCATGGCGGCCGCGATATGCTCGACATCCTGCTCAGACATATGCTCGAAGCCCAGCAGGGTGTGCAGATATTTCTTAAGCAGCATCCGCGCCCCCCAGCAGGCGTTTGAAAAAGGCCAAGAGACAGGGCAAGCGTGCCCGTTAGCAGGAGATAGAACGCATCCATGGGGGCCTGGTCACGGATCAGCACTGTGCCCT